>CAYGUO010000079.1:0-13825 GCA_964353095.1 uncultured Flavobacteriaceae bacterium
CACTTGATGGATCACGGCGTAGATTCCTTTAATATTTTGGCCTTGACCTTTACCAATAAAGCAGCTCGAGAAATGAAAAAGCGAATTGCCGACATCGTTGGTGGTTCTGAAGCCAAAAACCTTTGGATGGGTACTTTTCACTCCGTCTTTGCCAAATTGCTCCGTTTTGATGGTAATAAATTAGGCTATCCAAGCAATTTCACTATTTATGACACCCAAGATTCCCAAAGGTTAATCGCCTCTATTATCAAAGAAATGGGGTTGGACAAGGATATTTACAAGTACAAACAGATTCAAAACCGAATATCGTCTTATAAGAACAGCCTTATTACGGTAAAAGCCTACTTTCAGAATCCTGAATTGATTGAAGCGGATGCCATGGCAAAAAGACCACGGTTAGGAGATATTTATCAAAATTATGTAGAACGTTGCTTTAAAGCAGGAGCTATGGATTTTGATGACCTTTTATTGCGCACCAACGAGTTATTAAATCGTTTCCCTGAGGTATTGATGAAATACCAAGAACGTTTTAAGTACATACTGGTTGATGAGTACCAAGATACCAACCATTCGCAATATTTAATAGTAAAAGCACTTGCAGATCGTTATCAAAACATTTGTGTGGTAGGTGATGATGCGCAAAGTATTTATTCGTTCCGTGGGGCGAACATCAGTAATATTTTAAATTTTCAACGTGATTATGATGATGTTGGTATGTATCGCTTGGAACAGAATTATCGTTCCACTAAAAATATAGTAAATGCTGCAAATTCTATTATTTCCCACAATAAAAATCAACTGGAAAAAGTAGTATGGACGGCGAATGACGATGGAAGTAAGATTATAGTGCATAGAAGTATTACCGATGCGGAAGAAGGTAGGTATGTAGCCTCTTCCATTTTCGAAAATAGGATGCAACAGCAAATGGGCAATGGTGAATTTGCCGTATTATACCGAACTAATTCCCAGTCTAGAGCGATAGAAGATGGTTTGCGAAAGCGCGATATACCTTATAGAATTTATGGCGGATTATCTTTTTACCAAAGGAAGGAAATTAAAGATGTATTGGCGTATTTGCGATTGGTCATTAATCCCAAGGATGAAGAAGCCTTAAAACGTGTGGTTAATTTTCCTGCTAGGGGAATAGGGCAGACCACCGTTGATAAATTACTTGTTGCTGCCAACCATTATGGTCGTTCCATTTTTGAGGTGATGGACAATTTGTCAAAAATTGATTTAAAAATCAATACAGGGACAAAAAGAAAACTGCAAGACTTTGTTACCATGATCAAGAGTTTTCAAATCATGAATGAAGGAGCTGATGCATTTACTTTAGCAGAACATGTAGCGAAGAAAACAGGACTGCTGCTTGAGTTTAAAAAAGATGGCACTCCTGAAGGTATTGGTAAAATGGAGAATATTGAAGAGCTCCTCAATGGAATCAAAGACTTTGTGGAAGGCCAAAAAGAATTGGCCGATGCCACTGGAAATATCTCTGAATTTTTGGAAGATGTAGCATTAGCGACCGATTTGGATAAAGACACGGGTGATGATGACCGAGTTGCTTTAATGACCATTCATCTCGCAAAGGGTTTGGAGTTTCCTTACGTGTATATTGTGGGTATGGAAGAAGATTTATTTCCTTCCGCAATGAGCATGAATACCCGTAGTGAGCTGGAAGAAGAGCGAAGGTTGTTTTATGTAGCCTTAACAAGGGCTGAAAAGCAGGCGTATTTGACCTATACGCAAAATCGTTATCGCTGGGGAAAATTAATAGATGCAGAACCAAGTCGCTTTATTGAAGAAATTGATGAGCAGTATGTTGAGAACTTAACTCCGGTAAATGATGGGTATCGTTATAAATCAATGATTGATACCAATATTTTTGGCGAAGTTGATAAAAGTAAATTACGACAAATAAAGCCTCAAAATGGTAATCCGCCAGCTGTAGGCGCACCTAATGCCAATCAACTTCGAAAGCTTAGAAAGTTAAAGCCTGAATTAGGTAACCCTGCCAAAAACACAAATACTATTGACCCAGATTTAGCTGAAGGCACCTTGGTTAACCATACTCGTTTTGGCAAAGGTCAGGTATTAAAAATAGAAGGTGTTGGTAATGATAAAAAGGCGGAAATTAAATTTGAACGTGGTGATATTAAGAAATTATTATTACGTTTTGCAAAGTTGGAGGTGTTAGACTAAACAAAGCACAAGCATACATTTTACCTGTTTTCAGGGGTTTTTAATACCCGTAATTACTGGATTTTTGTTTTGATAAAATAAAAAACAAAGCTTGGAGTTCTACGTTTAATTTAAAAACACAGCCAAAAATGATAGTTTACGGATACCGTTCTACCCATTTAAAAAGTGGGGTTCTACCAAATGTAAAATGCCCCCATTGTGAAACCCAAAATGAAATGACAGCCAGTGTATACGGACGTCATGTTCATATCTTTTGGATTCCCCTTTTTCCTGCTGGAAAAACAGGAGTCTTTGAGTGTCAACATTGCCATAAAGGATTTAAGAAAAAAGAATTATTGGAAGATGGTAAATTGGCCTATAAAAACTTTAAAAGCACGGTAAAAACTCCTTTGTGGAAGTATTCGGGCCTCGTTATTATAGCCTTATTGATTGCTGTTGGTATTTATTCAAGTCAACAAAAAAAAGCCAAAATGGAACAGTACATTGCCCAACCTGCCATGTATGATATTTATACCTTTAAAACGGATCAAAACTATTACTCCACTTTTAAAGTAATTGAAGTCTTTGATGATAGTATCTATGTGAATTACAATGGGCTTGAAACCAACAAAATCAGTGGCGTTAAAGATATCAACAAACCTCAGAATTATATTGACAGCCTCTATTACGTACTGACCAACAATGATATCAAACGCCTACAGGAATCAGGAGATTTAAAGAATGTAGCCCGATAAATATGTAGTGTGGTATCTGATTTAAGGGTCTTGTATCCTAAAGATTTTGTACCTTGATTTTCGTTAATTTTAATTATACAAATCTTGGCAGAATTCCTTAAAATATATGAAAACAACCCCAATCCAAAACAAATTGCGAAAGTTGTAAAAGTGCTTCGTGATGGTGGCTTGGTCATATATCCAACTGATACAGTGTATGGTTTAGGGTGCGATATCACCAAGTCAAGAGCTTTGGAAAAAATTGCCCGTATCAAAGGAATCAAGCTGAATAAGGCCAATTGGTCCTTTATTTGTGCAGATTTAAGTAATCTTTCTGATTATGTTAAGCAAATAGATACTGCGACCTTTAAGATTTTAAAACGTGCCTTGCCCGGGCCTTACACCTTTATTCTACCAGGAAATAACAATTTACCCAAAGATTTTAAAAAACGGAATACTGTGGGTATCCGAGTACCTGATAATACTATTGCACAGGCTTTGGTGGAGACTTTGGGCAATCCTATAGTTTCAACGTCTATTCGTGATGATGATGACGTATTGGAATATACTACCGATCCTGAACTCATTTTTGAGAAATGGCAGCATCTTGTTGATATTGTCATAGATGGTGGCTACGGAGATAACACTGCTTCAACAGTGATTGATTTATCTGGTCAGGAGCCAGAAGTAGTCAGAGAAGGCAAAGGTTCTTTAGATATTCTTTAAGTTGGCAAATAAAACCTGATACCATTAATTGAGAAGATGGATAGTATTTAGGGTAAAATATAAAAGAGCGACCAAATGGTCGCTCTTTTTTGCTATTTGATGTTTAAGACTATACGATTATTTATTAATCGCCGGATCTTTCATTCCTTCTTCTATCATACTGTAGAATTGGTCAATTTTTGGAAGCACAACAATACGTGTTCTTCTGTTTTTGGCCTTATCCGTAGTAGAAACTGGAACGAACTCAGCACGACCTGCCGCGGTCATACGCTTAGGGTCTACACCATAATCGTTTTGTAACACACGTACGATGGCCGTTGCTCTTTTAGCACTTAAATCCCAGTTGTCCAATAAAACTCCTTTTCTATAAGGTACATCATCCGTATGGCCTTCTACCATGAATTCAAAATCAGGCTTGTTGTTTACCACTTTGGCAACTTTGCTAAGAACATTTTTAGCGGCCGAAGTAATATTATAACTACCACTACTAAATAATAACTTATCAGAGATAGAAACGAAAACAACACCTTTTTCAACACTTACTTCAATATCCTCATCATCAAGGTTACCTAGAACACCTTTTAAACTTTGAACTAAAGAAAGGTTTACAGAATCTCTTCTGGTTACCGCATCTTGTAACCTGCGAATGGTCAAATCTTTTTCTTGAAGACTTTCCAATGACTTTTCAAGGTTGTCCGCTCCTTTAGCCGTTAATGTAGTCAAATCTCCCATGTTGTTGATTAACTCTTGGTTGTTGGCTCTTAAGAAAGTATTTTGATCTTCTAAAGCGTCCAGCTTGGATTCAGCAGATGCTTTCGCCTCTAAACAATCATTTAATTTAACGGATGCCGAATTTAGCAAATCTTGGGTTTCCTTATTTTTGGCTTCTAGTTCTGCATATTTCTTCTGTGACACACAAGAAGTCAATAACACTGCAACACCTAAAGCTCCTAAAACTAATTTTTTCATAAATAGATTTATTATACTGGTTAATTAATTACGTTTTTGTTTAACAAGGTCAAAATTATAACAAATGCAAATCACCGAGATTACAACACCGTTAATCTTTTACTAAAATGTTAAAATTATTCACTTGATGTACGAAGTGAGACCATACAATGGATTTCACAGGGTAGTATTTTAATACAAAATTGGCTTTTTCCCGTTTTTGGTACATCTTGGAAAAGTTGCTATAAAAACTCAGATGAGCCCTGAGGATAGCAAAACTATGCCTGAATTTAAGTTGAAGGGCAAAATGCACTGCTGCTACACCATCAAGCAATAGTCGCTGAAAGATAATACTACTGGCTTTGGTGAATGGTAAATTTTTGGTAATGGAGTAGAGGGAGTTTCTAAAGTTTAAAAAGGTTTTATTGGGATTTGAATTTTTAAGGGTGAATCCGCCTAGGTGATATACCTGGCTTTTTCCAATATAAAATACTTTGTGGCCCATGTTTTTGGCGCGCCAACATAAATCAATCTCTTCTTGATGGGCAAAATAATCTGCATCAAACCCATTTAGGCTCCAAAAAACCTCTTTACGAATGAACATACAAGCTCCCGTGGCCCAAAAAACTTCTTTGATATCATCATATTGACCGGTATCCTTTTCCAATGATTGAAAAATTCTTCCGCGACAAAAGGGATATCCCAGTTTATCAATAAACCCACCACCAGCACCGGCATATTCAAAATATGCTCGATTTTTTAAATCTAAAATTTTAGGTTGTGCTATAGCAATTTCTTTATTATTTCGGAACACATCGAGTATTGGTGCCGTCCAGTTAGGGGTAACTTCCACATCCGAATTTAAGAGGCAAAACAAATCGGCATCAATAGTTTTTAGTCCTTCATTATACCCGCCTGCAAAACCGTAATTTTTACTGTTTTTGATGATGGTGATATCAGGAAAATCTGTTTGAATAGTGGTAATGGAATCGTCCGTAGATGCATTATCAATAACATAAATTTTTGCATCACCAGAGTTTGCCATAACAAAAGGGAGATAATCCTTGAGTAGTTGCGCTCCATTCCAGTTCAATATGACGATTGCAAGTTTCAAAACGGGAGCAAATTAACGGCTAAAATCAGGAATTTCCTTTAGAAAACTATATTTTTCTGCATTATAGTCCATTTGACAATAATAATGTGAAAGCCCATTAGTAACCATTAGATAGGTAGCTTTTATACTAAGATTATAAATGGCTATTTGGTCAAAGGTGCCCTGACTGATGTGAATTTCAGGAGCTTTACATTCTACTAATAGATTTACGGAGCCGTCTGAATTAAATAAAATCACATCATATCTTTTCTTTAACCCATTAATGCTCAATTGTTTTTCAACATTAACTAAACTTAATGGATAGCCTTTTGTTTTGGTGAGAAAATGAACTACATGTTGACGCACCCATTCTTCTGGTTGAAGCACTATAAATTTTTTGCGCACAATATCAAAGATGGACGTGCTATTTTCGGTATTTTTAAACCGAAATTGGTATTGCGGAAAGTTAAGCTTCTGCATTGCGCAAATTTGATGATTTTTTTTTAATGGAAGAAGCTAAACAGATTGTTACTGCTGTAAAGAATAGGCAGTTAAAACCGATTTACTTTTTAATGGGGGAGGAGCCTTATTACATTGATAAGATTTCTGATTATATTGCAAATACGGTATTGACCGAGGCGGAAAAAGGCTTCAATCAAATGACCATCTATGGAAAAGATGCTTCTATTGACGAAGTAATCTCCAATGCCAAACGTTATCCTATGATGGCAGATTATCAGGTCATCATCGTAAAAGAAGCGCAGCACCTCTCAAGAACTATTGAGCAGTTAATCGACTATGCCAAATCACCACAACCCTCAACTATTTTGGTGTTTTGTTACAAATACAAAAAACTGGACAAGCGCAAAAACTTATACAAAGTACTTAAAAAGGAAAGCGTTGTATTTGAGAGCAAAAAACTCTATGAAAATCAGGTTGCAGATTGGATCAGGAGAGTGCTTTTAGGGAAGGGCTATAAAATAACACCAAAGGCAGCTGCGCTATTGGTTGAATTTTTAGGAACTGATTTAAGTAAGATAAACAATGAATTGGAGAAACTATTTTTAGTAGTAAAAAAGAATACCGAAATCTCTCCTCTGCTTATTGAAGAACATATTGGAATCAGTAAAGATTTCAATAATTTTGAGTTAAAGAAAGCCATTGGTGAACGAAATGTTCAAAAAGCGACTCGTATTATCAATTATTTTGCACAAAACCCTAAAGACAACCCTTTTGTGCTAACGGTTACGTTACTTCACAGTTTTTTTATTCAGCTTTTAAAATATCATGGATTAAAGGATCGCTCTCAGGGCAATGTAGCCAAGGTTTTAGGTGTTAGCCCCTATTTTGTGAGCGAATTTCAAACTGCTGCTAAGCATTATCCCATGAAGCAAGTCAGTACAGTTATAACCAGTCTTCGCACACTGGACTTAAAGGGAAAAGGTGTAGGTTCTCAAAGTCTATCGCAACATGATTTATTAAAGGAATTATTGGCCGCTGTTTTTTGATTATTTTTTATCGAGACTATATTTCCCTGGGCCAACCAAAAATATTACCGCAAAGAAAACAGCATAAAGAAGCGCCAATTCTTTTTTGGCAAATGGGTCTGCTCCATGCGTAATAAAGGCAGCAACAAACATGGTTATAAAAGCGGGAACCGCAGCAAAACGAGTTTTATAGCCGATAATTATTAAAATTGGCGCAACAAATTCGCCAATTACGGCAAGAAATAAAGATGGGGCTGCTCCGATGCCGATAGGGTCTGCAAACTCAAAATTGCCGGCAATAAGCTTTTGAAATTTTGGTAAACCGTGTGCTAACAGCATAGCTGCAGAAGGGACAACTCTGAGTAAGGTTAATCCTATATCCGATAATAAAGACTTTTTCATCTTGAATGGGGGTTTTCAATATTCAAATTTATCTTTTTTATTTGAGAAACTGAAAATTGATTTATTCCTCATTAAAATTTTAGTAGACACCAAAATGTTTAACAAGAATATAAAAACACTATTTGTACTTAGAAATAGTATAAAAAATCTACTGGAAGAGCTAAAGAACTTAAAGTAATAAGGTTGGGTTATTACCGAAGTGCCGGATAGCTCGCTGGATCTGCCTCGTTCATGATTTCATAAACCTTTTCAAAAATATCTTCCTCATTTGGTTTGGAGAAATAATCTCCATCTGTGGCATATGCCGGTCTGTGAGCCTTAGCGGTCAGTGTTTGTGGCTCACTATCCAAATAGTTGTATGCACCCTGTTTCTCAATCAGTTCTTGTAATAGATATGCAGAACAACCACCTGGTACGTCTTCGTCTATAATTAAAAGTCGATTTGTTTTTTTGATACTTTTAATGACATCATGTTGAATATCAAATGGTAATAATGATTGTGCATCAATGACTTCTGCATCAATACCTACTTCTTGCAATTCTTTTGCAACTTTTGCAACTATTCTCAACGTTGAACCATAGGACAACAGAGTGATGTCACTACCCGTTTTAACGGTTTCAACAACTCCAATAGGAGTGCAGAATTCGCCTAAATTATCTGGTTTGGCTTCTTTTAAACGGTACCCGTTCAGGCTTTCAATAACCAAAGCTGGTTCATTACTCTTCATTAAGGTGTTATAAAACCCCGCGGCTTGTGTCATGTTTCTAGGCACCAGAATATAGAGTCCCCTTAGAAAATGAATCAAACCTCCCATTTGTGAACCTGAATGCCAAATGCCCTCAAGTCGGTGTCCACGGGTTCTAATGATTAAAGGCGCAATTTGCTTACCAACAGAACGATAACGCAAGGTCGCCAAATCATCACTTAAGGTTTGAAGACCGTACATGATATAATCCAAATATTGGATTTCAGCAATAGGGCGCAAGCCTCTCATCGCTAAACCAATACCCTGACCTACAATTGTGGCTTCCCTAATGCCTGTATCCGCAATTCTATGAACCCCATATTTGCTCTGAAGTCCTTCTAAGCCTTGATTAACGTCACCTATATTACCGGTATCCTCACCAAAAATTAAAGCTTCAGGATATTTTTCAAAGAGCTTGTCAAAATTATCCCTTAAGATAACCCTACCATCAACTTGCTCAGTTGTTTGATTATAGGTAGGTTTAAGAGATGTTATGTTAGTCGCTTTGTTGGCTAATTCGTTGTACAATTCAGAGCTGAACTTTGGTTGTGTTTCGTTAAGAAAAGTATTCACCCAAGCTTGTAAGTTGCTTTTTGATTTATGTTGTTCACCAATTAAGTAGCGCAGTGCCTTGCGACTATTTGCTGCTAAATCTCTTTTAATAGGTTCATCAATAGCAATTAAATCGTTTAAAACTTTGGTGATAAAAGTTCTGTTCGGACTTGCATTTGCCGCATCCCTTAATAGTTCAACCAGTTCTTTCTTTGCGCTTTTATGTGGAGCCAAAAACTCTGCCCAAGCTTCTTTTTTTGCATTTCTAACTTCTTGCTTACAAGATTTTTCAATCTCTTTTAGTTTTTCTTCCGTGGCAATATTATTTTCCAATATCCACTCCTTAAACCTTTTATTACAGTCATTTTCGCGCTCCCACTCAAGTCTTTCAGGACTTTTATAACGCTCATGTGAGCCAGAAGTTGAATGTCCCTGTGGCTGAGTTAGTTCCGTAACATGAATCAAAACGGGCACATGTTCTTCGCGAGCAATATCAGAGGCATTTTCATACGCATGGATGAGTGCCGTATAGTCCCATCCGGGGACTTTTAATATTTCATACCCTTTGTTGTGTTCGTCTCTTTGAAACCCTTTTAAAATTTCAGAGATATCACTTTTGGTAGTATGAAATTCAGCTGGTACAGAAATACCATAGGCATCATCCCATACACTGATGACCATGGGTACTTGCATAACGCCAGCAGCATTTAAGGTCTCAAAAAAATGTCCTTCACTGGTGCTTGCATTTCCTATAGTTCCCCAAGCGACTTCATTACCGTTATTTGAAAAATTAGTGGCATCTATAGTCTTTACATCCCTATAAATTTTTGATGCCTGTGCCAAGCCCAACAGTCTTGGCATTTGTCCAGCGGTACATGAAATATCTGCACTACTATTTTTTTGTTCGGTCAGGTTTCTCCAACTTCCATCTTCATTGATACTATGGGTTGCAAAATGCCCTCCCATTTGCCTACCGGCACTCATGGGTTCTTTTTCGATATCCGTAGTGGCATATAAGCCATGAAACAGTGCCTTCGGATCTAAGTGCCCTAAAGCCATCATAAAGGTTTGGTCACGATAATAACCACTTCTAAAATCACCATTTTGAAATGCGCGGGCCATGGCCAATTGTGGAAGCTCTTTGCCATCGCCAAATATTCCAAATTTTGCTTTACCGGTCAATACTTCCCTACGACCAAGAAGACTACATTCCCTACTGACCACAGCAATTCTATAATCTTCTAAGATTTGTGACTGAAAATGATCAAAAGAAATATCGCTACTTATTTTTGGGTCGGGCTTCATAAAATATTGTATAGTGTTGCAAAATTACAAAAAAGGAAGCTTTTTTGCTATTGATATAATTGGCTTTTTATTTATAAAATCACAAAAAAATGTTATAAATAAGAAGAATTCAAAAAAATAACGGCGAATAGTAGATAATATTTTGCTGATTCAATAATCTAAAACCATCTCCTGGTAAACAACCCCGTCAATGTTTTCGGACTTATGGTAACGATGAACCTTACCGTATTCAAATAATTTGGCTGTGCTATTTCCCATCCATTATTGGAGTAGAGTGGAAAATATAACTCAAAATAATCGGTAACTAGATTTAGTCGTACCCCTGAATCATAGACAAATCGGGCACTTTCACCTCTATCGCCTATAAAGCCTACGTCACCATAAAGCTCAATCCATCTCCAGATATTAAAACTGGCGTTTGTGGTTGCAATCCAGTCGCTACCAAATTGGTCTTCAAATTGAGACTTAAATCCACCTTCAGCTAGAATAATTTGTTGACTGACCAAACCACTATCTTCAGATCTACCTAAATAGCCCAAATCAAACATATAGTCCGTTGGTCGATCTAAAGCGAAACTAAAAAAGTCAGAATTGGTTTTGTTCCTTAAAAATTTACCGGCATAAAACCGCAGATTTAGTTGTCGGTTGCTTTCATATAATTTGCGATATTCAAGTTCTACTGAAGCTTTTGTAAATTCTGATGAATGTTGAAAGTCTATCAATGAAGATTTAAAATTAATTAGGCCATCTTCAAAACTGCTGTAACGTATATTGAAAACGCTATAATCGGGGTTATTTTCCAAATCCAAATCGATACTGTTGTCCGCTAATACGCCATCGTCAATACTTCTAAATACATTTCGATGTCTAAATCGAAGAAATTGCCGCTTATTTGCACGCAAATCATGCGGTCGCCAACCAAAACTTATTTCAGGTGTTAAGGTTGAGAACCGTGAATTGGTCTGAAAATGGTTTGTACCACCTCTAATGGAATAATTGGATACAAAAAGACCTCCCTTACCATGGTATTTACGGTATCTAAAGCTCGCCCCACCAACAATCGTTTTCTCTAAAAAGGAGTATTGAGGATTGAAGTCATAGTTGAAGGGTCGTTCTAAAAACGTTTTATTATACAAGCGTATACCTGGTGTGATGCCATCGTAGATATTAAAATTTGCGATGGGGACGTAAAAAGCTTGGTTGTAATAAGGATCTTCAGTATCCCTAAAAAAGGTAAAACGTAATTTTTTATTACTGGATAAGAACCCATTTAAGGTTTTCCAATTGTCCCTCTGATTAAACTCCGGTATTTTTTGATCATAGTTCAACACTAAGCGGTCTTCGCCAGTTCTTGGAATGGTGATACGTTTGGTACTATCAATATCAGAGAACCAATATTTAGAAATTACAGAATCGTTTTGTAAACCAAATAAAGAAATGGGGACATTGGTTCCCCTTTTATTTTTTAAGGTGAAACTTATCGAATCATCGGTCTTTTTAAGTTTCTTTATCTTAAAGTCTATTCTTTTTCTGGTGGCCACATATTCATCAAAAAACCAATCAATTTTTTCATCTGAGCATTGGGTCAATACCTGTTTAAAATCTGAGACTTTTGTTTTAGGCCGCAGTTTGTGCACATTGTAAAAATCAATAATGGTGCTATCAACTCGTTCTTGACCGATATAATCGGCTAAATATGCAAGACCTAATCCTGCTTTGTACCGATTGGCAATCTTTTGGTTTAAAATAGTAAGGGAGTCGTTGGAGGTAGTTAATGCTTGGTCAATATTACTTCTTGCAGGCAACATTTGTAGCAAGTTATACTGTTCGTTAAAGTCCATTTTTGCTAAATGAAATCCACGAATGCCCCAAACATTGGCGAGTTTTCCAATGAGTTTCTGCTTTGGGTAATAGGTCTCTACGTACTTGATCATTAAATAGTTTGCAATAGCATCATTGACCCAACGCTCTTTTCTGGGATTCAAAAAGAGGGTTTCTTGTAAAAAACTATTTAAGGTGGTTTTTAAGAATATCATTTCAAATTGAAACTGTTCTTGATAAGGTCGTACAAAAGAAGGTAGTTGATTAAGGCCGTATAAAGGATTTTTTCTGTATTCTAAATCACTTACCAACAAGTTTTGATGTGGGTAACTGCCTAAATTTTCCTCTAAAAACTGAGCTACTTTGTTTATAGAAATACCTTGTGATATTTCATCATATTTTGAAGCTTCAAGATCTGTGGTTACCGCTAGCCTATTGGTAATGTGCTTGGTAAATTGCTCTTCAGGTGTTAGAATAATATCACAGTTTTTTCTATTGGAACCCGTAAGTTTTGTTTGCTGCCCATCAGGAAACTTTGATATTAGCGAATAATCAAAGTTCGAAGCCAGAAATAAGCCTTTCGGAAAAATAAAATTGATGCTTGTATTGGCAACACCCGTGTATAAATCATCCAAACCCTTGTTGGAATATAATTTCCATTCCCCATCAAACACCGCAGGGCTCAAGTACCAATCTTTCAAATAATAATTGCCATCTGAACGGTAACCATACTTAGTAAATTTCGCATCTGGCAATTGTATGGTATAGGTAAAGAAAAGCTCTATGGCTTCATCCGGTGCTAAAGGTGCTTCAAGACCTATTTTAATAAGGTCTTGCATTTCCGTACGTTCCCAATCAAGCCCTTGGTACGCTTTGTCCACAACACTTTTAATAATGGTAAAACCTCTCTCTTTATTTTTGGCTAAATGTAAACTACGGTCAAAGTCTTCTCCAAAATGTTTGGAAAGGGGAGTGGTATTATTGGAATAGGCATTGTTCCAATCATTGAAATACAGCGATTTTAACGTTGCCTTTGAGTTATTCACATAAACAAAGCGCTGCTTAATTTCAATTTGATGAGACACATCGTCAAGGGTTGCCGTGATTTCATTGATATGCTGACTTGATACCAACGCACTAACAAATAGTGCGGTGATGAGCGGAATATAAGGTGCGATGTGCTTCTTCAAATCAGTTTTCTTAGCTTAAAAATTAGGGCTCATACTATGCCCCTTGTAAAAGGCATCGATTATTTCCACTACTTCGTCAGCGGAATCTACAATTTTAATCAGATCTAAATCTTTTGCACTAATATTTCCTGCCTCAAGCATGGTCGTTTTTATCCAATCAAAAAGTCCTCCCCAAAAATCAGAGCCCACCAAAATAATAGGG
Source organism: uncultured Flavobacteriaceae bacterium (assembly GCA_964353095.1). Taxonomy (GTDB): domain Bacteria; phylum Bacteroidota; class Bacteroidia; order Flavobacteriales; family Flavobacteriaceae; genus Croceitalea. The sequence continues at coordinate 13,388 of CAYGUO010000079.1, forward strand.
AATGTTCCAATTTTACTGGTTTGAATTAGTGTTATGGCTTCAAAAAGTTCATCTAGGGTACCAAAACCACCGGGCATCACCACAAAGCCCTGTGAATATTTCACAAACATGACTTTACGAACAAAAAAATAGTCAAAATCTAAGCTCTTATCCGAATCTATGTACGGATTATCATGCTGTTCAAACGGTAAATCTATATTGAGCCCTACCGAAGTTCCCCCAGCCAAGTTGGCACCTTTGTTCCCTGCTTCCATAATACCCGGTCCACCACCGGTAATAACACCATAACCAGCCTGTGCGATAGCTTCAGCCACTTTTACCGCCATTTCGTAATATTTTTCACCAGATTTGGTTCGTGCGGATCCAAAAACAGAAACGCATGGTCCAATTTGGCTCATACGTTCAAAACCGTTTACAAACTCGCCCATAATTTTAAAT
>CAYGUO010000080.1:0-13734 GCA_964353095.1 uncultured Flavobacteriaceae bacterium
CTTTTTCTTTGTTCACTCACAAGTTGTAAGTCAATTTTTGATACGCTGTAGAAGTTCATTTAATTCTGTAATAAGTTCAAAACTTGTGCGGAACTACTAACTAGGGTTTTCTTATTTTTGCGCAAACACCGATTTTTATGTCATCAGACACTAGCAAACGATATGCGCAACGTGGCGTTTCCGCTTCAAAAGAAGACGTCCATAATGCTATTAAAAACATTGATAAAGGACTCTTTCCGAAAGCCTTTTGTAAAATTGTTCCTGATTATTTGACGGGTAGCGAAGAACATTGTTTGGTGATGCATGCTGATGGAGCTGGCACCAAGTCGTCTTTAGCCTATATGTATTGGAAAGAAACAGGTGATGTTTCCGTTTGGAAAGGTATCGCCCAAGATGCCCTCATTATGAATATTGATGATTTAATTTGTGTTGGGGCGGTAGATAATATCATGTTATCTTCTACGATTGGACGAAATAAGAATCTAATTCCTGGCGAAGTCATTTCTGCAATTATCAACGGAACAGAAGAGCTGATAACAGACTTAAAAGCCCATGGTATGACCATACATTCCACAGGTGGTGAAACTGCTGATGTTGGAGATTTGGTGCGTACCATTATTGTTGATTCTACGGTTACCGCCAGATTGAAACGGAGTGAGGTCATTGATAACGCCAATATCAAGGCTGGTGATGTTATTGTCGGTTTTGCTTCTTTTGGGCAGGCTAGCTACGAAAAGGAATATAATGGCGGCATGGGCAGTAACGGATTGACCTCTGCACGCCATGACGTGTTTTCAAAATACTTGGCAGAGAAATTTCCAGAAAGTTTTGATGCTGCAGTACCTGAAGATTTAGTGTATTCGGGCCAAACCAAACTTACGGATGCCGTAGAAGGCTCCCCTTTAGATGCTGGAAAATTGGTTTTGTCGCCAACGAGAACGTATGCTCCCGTGGTAAAGCGAATGTTAGAAAAATATTCTTCTGCTGAAATTCATGGTATGGTGCATTGTAGCGGTGGTGCGCAAACAAAAATCCTACATTTTATTGATGAACTTCATATCATCAAAGACAATCTTTTTGATATACCACCCTTGTTCAAACTTATTCAAGAGCAATCAAATACCGATTGGAAAGAAATGTACCAAGTATTCAATTGTGGTCATCGTTTGGAAGTATATGTTGAGGCCAGTATTGCGAATGAACTGATTGCAATTTCTAATAGTTTTGGTATTGAGGCCCAGGTGATAGGTAGGGTTGAAGCTTCTGATAGCAAGAAACTTACTATTAAAAGTGAGTTTGGATTGTTTGAGTATTAAGCATACGATTCTTTCAAAAAAAACGTTCTTTTTATAAACCCCAACATTGCTATGGAAAGAAAAACATTTTTAAAAACCCTAGGGGCAGGTGCTGCCTTTGCGGTAACATTCCCTTGTTTACATGGTTGTTCTTCTGATTCTGATGAAGAATTAGTACAAGTGCCGGTACCCACCGGTGTAGATTTTACAGTTGATTTAACCACTACGGAAGCCGCACCATTGGCTAACAATGGAGGGTTTATTTTAAAGAATTTTGTGGTTATTGCCCGTAATTTAGAAGGTAATTTGGTTGCTGCTAGTCAAGTATGTAGTCATCAACAAACGGAAGAAGTACGTTTTATCACAGAAGATGGTGGAATTTTTCGTTGTAGCACCCATGGCTCACGCTTTTCGCAAACAGGTGCCCCATTAAACACTATTACAAATAATCCGCTTAAAATTTTCAATACGGAGCTTACCGGCGATGTTTTGCGAGTTTTTGAATAACTGCTAAGAGGTACAAATGAAAATGAAATTTATTTGGGTAGCTTTATTGTTGCCCGTATTCTTAGTTGCTCAAAATTGGGAATCAAACTATACCAATGCTATCTTAAAGGCTAAAAACGAAAATAAGCTGGTACTGCTCGTGTTTTCAGGTTCCGATTGGTGTGCACCTTGTATCAAATTAGATAGGGAAATTTGGCAATCCGCTACTTTTCAAGAATATGCCGAAGGAAATTATGTGCTTTACAAGGCCGACTTTCCGCGTAAAAAAGCTAACAAGTTGTCAGCTCGGTTAACTAGTGACCATAAGAAATTGGCCGAGCGTTTTAATTCAAAAGGTTTTTTTCCTTTGGTGATCGTATTGGATGGCAATGAAAATGTTTTAGGGGAAACCGGTTATCAAAAGCTCTCGGCAAATGACTATATTTCGTACTTGAACGATTTTATCATACAATGAGAGCAGCACACTGTTTGTTGGCACTTTTTACATGTTTGCTCCTAACTGCGCAAGAAGACCTGATTACTGTAAATAAGGTGGTCAAATTAATGGGAACTCGTTTTGAGATTACGGTAGTGACTGAGAGTGAAGATATTGGCTATATCAACATCAATGAAGCCATTGCAGAAATCACAAGAATAGAAAAATTAATTTCTTCTTGGGATGCCGGTTCTGAAACCTCTTTGATCAATAGAAACGCTGGAATTAAACCGGTAAAGGTCAGTGGTGAACTCTTTAGATTAATTGAAAGGGCTAAAAGAATTTCTGAAATTACGGACGGTGCATTTGATATTTCGTATGCATCAATGGATCAAATTTGGAAATTTAATGGTAAGATGGATAGACTGCCCACAAAGCCTGAAATCATGGCTTCCGTTGCAAAAATTGGGTATCAAAACATTGTTTTGAATTCGGAAGAGCAAACGGTTTTTTTGAAAGAAAAAGGAATGAAACTAGGCCTAGGAGCCATCGGTAAAGGCTATGCGGCCGACAAAACAAAAGCATTGTTGGTTTCAAAAGGGGTGATAGGGGGCATTATCAATGCTTCTGGTGATTTGACGACCTGGGGCACAAAAAACAGCGGCGAAAAATGGATGGTTGGCATTACCAATCCTTTAGATAAGCGTAAGGTTTTTTCATGGCTTCCCGTTATTGAATCATCTGTGGCCACTTCTGGTAATTATGAAAAGTATGTTTTATTCAAGGGAACCAAATATTCCCATATCATAGATCCAAGAACAGGCTACCCAACCAAAGGGGTGCAAAGCGTATCGGTTTTTGCTAAGAATGCGGAATTGTGTGATGCTTTGGCAACTGCAATATTCATTATGGGTAGGGATAGTGGAATCCATTTAGTGAACCAATTGGAAGGGGTTGAAGTTGTCGTTGTAGATGATAATAACGATATTCATAAAAGTTCTGGAATCTTAATTGATACGGTCAAATAAAAAGTAAAAATGAAAAAGTGCATCATTCTTTTAGGAGTTCTTATTTCAACCAGTTCATGTGTTGTGGTCAAAGAATATGAAAAAGTGTACATAAACGATGCCGAAATGCAACTGAGTTTAAAGGCCTCAGAACGTTTTGAAACCAATTTTCAAATATACCGTGAGGGTGCTTCAGGAGCCAATGGCGGTAAATCCGGTGGCGGTTGTGGCTGCAACTGAAGCCATGTAAACCCTAATAAAAAGCCATAAAATACATTGATTGAATAAAATAGTACTCTTTCTATTGTTTTTAACCTTGGGGGTAAAAGCCCAACAAGCAGATACTTCTTATAAAAAAAGAGTATTGGAGGCTAGCGAATTGGATATGTTGTTCAGTTATTATAGCCAAGAGGGACAAAATGCTGCTGTTAATGGCGGCGAAGGTACGGAAGAGTTAACGGACGCCACCTCTACCATTGTTTTAAGAATGCCCTTGAATGAAGATGATGTATTAACTGTAGATGCTGGAATTTCAGCCTATACCTCTGCTTCTTCCAGTAATATCAATCCTTTTGATGGTGGTGCAATTGCCTCACCTTTTGATGCCTCTTCCGGCGAATCAAGAAGTGACGTACTTGCCTACATTAATCCATCTTACAGTCATAGTTCTGATGATAGAAATAAAATATGGAGTACAAATGCTTATGTATCTAGCGAGTACGATTATTTTTCAGTAGGTTTTGGAGGGTCGTATGCGTATCTGTTCAATGAAAAGAACACAGAAATTTCTGCGAGCGGACAGGTGTATTTAGACAGCTGGAATCCGCAATATCCGGTAGAACTACGAGGGGGTTTTGAAGGTAATGTTGCAGGGTACGCACCCTCATTTGTGCGTTTTGAAAATGAAAATAGAAACTCTTATTCCTTGTCCTTAGGAATTTCCCAAATTTTAGGACAGCGTCTTCAAGGTTCGATTTCCCTTGATTTGGTAAAGCAAAATGGATTGTTGAGTACGCCTTTTCAGCGCGTTTATTTTGGGGACAGACAAGACTTTTTTATTGAAGATTTTCAACTGGCAGATGATGTAGAAAGATTGCCAGAAAATCGTTTTAAGATTCCTATAGGTGCGCGATTGAACTACTTTTTGAATGATGCTGTGGTCATACGTTCTTATTATCGTTATTATTTTGATGATTGGGGCATCACTTCACATACCTTAAGTTTAGAAGCACCCATAAAACTTAGTGATCGTTTTACCCTCTATCCTACGTATCGCTATTATACCCAAACTGAAGCGGATTATTTCTATGAAAAAGAGATAGCCTTATCAGCTTTTGATTTTTATACCTCAGATTATGACCTTTCTGGCTTTAATGCAAATCAATACGGATTAGGGCTGCAATACAAAGATATTTTCACCAAAACCAAACTCTTCTTTTTTGGACTTAAATCGGTAAATCTTCGGTACAATTATTATGACCGTAGTGATGGTTTGAATGCTTCCATCCTTACATTGGGGTCCACCTTTATTTTGGATTAAAAGAAAGATACCCTAAGTTTTTCAAATCTTCTTCGCCAGCTACCGGTTTTGAATGGCCGTTTTGTATCATATAGATAGCATCACTGATAGCTAAGATTTCTTGATAATAATGATCGGTAAGCAGGATCGTTTTCTTCTCCTTTTCTTCTAGTAAGAGCATCTTTATTTTTTCAATATGTACTGGAGCAATAAAGGAAAAGGGTTCATCGAGTAAAACGATATCCCCTTCTTTTTTTAAAATGAGATAGGTTTCTAAAATTCGTATTTCTCCGCTAGACAATTGGTGCACTTTGTAGGTTTTATATTTTTCAAAACTGGGAAATACCGCAATAAATCTTAGCCATTGCACCTCGTAATACTCAAAAGCTTTAATGATACTGGTATTTTTTGGAAGTAAGGCATGTTGGGGCAGGAAACTGATTGGATGATGCTTGTATAAGGGGCTTTTGGTATAGGTCTTATCTATTCTGATGGTCGCGTATTTTGGTGTCAGACTTCCAAAAATGATTTGGAGCAATGATGTTTTACCACAGCCATTTCGCCCAAGTATGGAAGTAATTTTTCCTTTTTCGGCTTTAAGATAAACACCCCATAGAATTTTTTTACCATCAAAACTTAATTCTATGTTGTCCACTTCCAGCATTAAAGGAATATACTAAAATACAAGATGATTACAATGATGCTATCGTAGATAAATGGAAGAAGAAAGAGCATCGTTTTAGTAAGGCCTAGGTTAAAATAAAAAACAAGTCGTTTTTTAAGACGATTTTCCGTCCATATCAAATATAAAAATGCCCAAAAGCAAAATTTAAAGATGATAATGGGTACCAGTGGTGCGTTTAAAAGTAGTAGCAGTAAACTTAATCCGGAAGACAGGAGTAGGAAAAGTCTTGAAAAAAGAAAAACTGCTTTATGTGTTTTGGTCTGTAGCGATACATGCATAGGCTTTTAAATGTACAAATTAATCGTAAATTCGCTATACCATACGAGGATTGAACTATGCTAGATAAATTAAACATTGTAAAACAACGATTTGATGAGGTCGCTGACCTTATTATTCAACCAGATATCATTTCTGACCAAAAACGGTATGTCACCTTAAACAAAGAGTATAAAGACCTCAAGAATTTATGCGATAAGCGTGACGAGTACATTACCCTGACCAATAATTTGGAAGAAGCTGAAGCGATTATTGCTGATGGTAGTGATGCTGAAATGGTGGAAATGGCTAAAATGCAGTATGATGAAGCAAAAGAAGGTCTGCCCGTTTTGGAGGAAGAGATTAAACTGATGCTGATACCAAAAGACCCAGAAGATTCTAAAGACGTGGTCATGGAAGTTCGTGCAGGTACGGGTGGTGATGAAGCAAGTATTTTTGCAGGTGATTTGTTTCGTATGTACACAAAATACTGTGAGTCAAAAGGTTGGAAAACGAATATTATTGATTTAAGTGAAGGCACCAGTGGTGGTTATAAGGAAATTCACTTTGAAGTTACCGGTGAAGATGTGTATGGCACCCTAAAGTTTGAAGCCGGAGTGCACCGTGTACAACGCGTGCCACAGACGGAAACGCAAGGGCGTGTGCATACCAGTGCTGCAACGGTGATGGTTATTCCTGAAGCAGAAGAGTTTGACGTGCAAATAGAACCAAAAGATGTTCGAGTAGATTTTTTCTGTTCTTCTGGCCCCGGTGGGCAATCAGTAAATACGACCTATTCGGCAGTACGCTTGACCCATTTACCAACAGGCCTTGTGGCACAATGTCAAGATCAAAAATCACAGCATAAGAACAAAGAGAAAGCTTTTAAGGTACTGCGTTCAAGGTTATATGACCTGGAGCTTGCCAAAAAACAGGAGGCCGATGCTGCCAAACGAAATTCTCAAGTAAGTAGTGGTGACCGTTCAGCTAAGATTAGAACCTATAATTATCCTCAAGGTAGGGTGACAGATCATAGAATTGGATTGACCTTATACGATTTGCAAAATATCATCAATGGCGATGTTCAAAAAATTATTGACGAATTGATGTTAGTTGAGAATACGGAGAAACTTAGGGAGGCTTCGGAGATATTTTAAAAAAATTATCCTTTCGAGCGCAGTCGAATGTTTTGGGTACTATTGAAATAGACCTATCAGCTGCATTCAAGATGACTTTTAAAACATGGAAATTCAAGAATTAATAACGCAGATCAAAAAGAAAAAATCTTTCCTATGCGTAGGATTGGATACTGATTTAGAAAAGATTCCTAAACACCTTTTAAAAGAAGAAGATCCCATTTTTAGCTTTAACAAAGCTATTATTGATGCTACTCAAGAGTATTGTGTTGCCTATAAACCTAATATTGCATTCTATGAAGCCTATGGTTTAAAAGGATGGAAGTCTTTGGAAAAGACAATCAATTATTTAAACGAAAAGTATCCCGAACAGTTTACGATTGCAGACGCGAAACGCGGCGATATTGGAAATACCTCTACAAGGTACGCTAAAGCCTTTTTTGAAGCCCTCAACTTTGATTCTATTACTATTGCTCCCTATATGGGTAAAGATTCGGTAGAGCCTTTTTTAGCATTTAAGAATAAGCATACCATTTTATTGGCCTTGACCTCTAATCAAGGTGCTTTTGATTTTCAGACCAAAAAAATCAATGAGATAGAGCTTTATAAAGAAGTGTTGAAAGTATCTAAAACCTACGAAAATGCCGGTCAGCTAATGTATGTGGTTGGTGCAACAAAAGCGGAATACCTAAAAGAAATACGTGAAATTATTCCGCAAAGCTTTTTATTGGTACCAGGTGTGGGCGCGCAAGGCGGGAATTTACAGGAAGTCTGTAAATACGGAATTACAAAAGATGTTGGATTGTTGATCAACTCTAGCCGAGGTATCATTTATGCTTCGTCAGACATGAATTTTCATTTGTCATCAAAAGCAAAAGCAAAAGCGATTCAACAAGAAATGGAAATTGAACTACAGAAAATTGCTGTAATCTAAAGTAGGTTTTCCAATGTATTCTTAATTTTATGTGCCTTTGATTCAAAGAATTCGGCAAGACGCGAATCCATCTGCGCGATACTTGAAGCTTTCTCCAAAAAATCTTGATAACGATACTCTAAAATAGTAGCAGCATGATTTCCGCTCGTTATTGGTTTTACCGAACCAACTCTGCAATATTGATTTTCCATTGTAATAAGATTTGTTAATACCAAAGATACGTTCAAAAAGTATTTTTGGATGTTACAGAGAGTAGCTATACGGCTAAAAATCAGGCAGTTTGTCTAAATTTAACTTAGAATTAGTACTTGAGCCTGAAATGAGAAGGTTTGTTGGTAAATATTTAACGTATTTTTATTAAAAATATTTTCTTGCTCCACTACACCAAATACCTTCATAAGACATCTAAAGAATGGGTCACCTTCGTTCACGGAGCAGGTGGTAGTTCAACAATTTGGTTTAAGCAACTGCGAGATTTTAAGCAGCATTTTAATATTTTGTTGCTAGATTTAAGAGGGCATGGCAATTCAAAACCAAACCTTAAAGATGCTTTCAATGATAAATACACTTTTGATTCTATCACCGAAGATATTGTTGAGGTCATTAATCATGAGCAAATTGAAAGGTCTCATTTCATAGGTATTTCATTGGGTACCATTCTTATTCGAAACTTAGCGGAGAAATATCCAGAACGTGTTGCCAGTATGGTTATGGGTGGGGCAATCATGAAGCTTAATTTTAGATCTCAGGTTTTAATGCGTTTAGGGGTCATATTTAAATCAGTAGTCCCTTATTTATGGCTCTATAAGTTTTTTGCCTTTGTTATCATGCCCAACAAAAACCATAAAGAATCGCGTTCGCTTTTTGTTCGTGAGGCCAAAAAACTATATCAAAAAGAATTTATAAGGTGGTTTAAACTCACTTCAGAAATAAACCCCTTACTTCAATTTTTTAGAACGGTAGATATTAAGATACCAACATTATATGTGATGGGTGAAGAAGACCATCTTTTTCTTCCTTCCATTAAAAAAGTGGTAAAAAGCCATCAAGTGTCCGAACTTTTTGTGGTAGAAAACTGTGGCCATGTCGTAAACGTAGAGCAACCTTTGGTTTTTAACAATAAGGTGATTCAATACCTTTCCGGTTTACGGTAGTAAACAAAAAACCGATGCGAACATCGGTTTTTTAACTAACTAACTCAAAAAAATGCTAACTCAAATAAACTTTTACAAAGTTCAATTATTACCTCAAGGGTGAGGTTAATTAAACTTTAGCAATTTGTTATAATTGCCTTGTATTGTTTAAGTTATAACGGCAGTTAAAAGTGTTTATTGTAACTTTTAAATATTAAATAAAAGTTAATCTTGTAGCGAAAACACCTTTTTGAGCAAGTCAGTAGTTCGTGATGACGCCTTTGTGCGTATTTCTTTTTCTTCTACGGCAATCATAGTAAATACACCGGTTAATGCCTCTTGGGTGACGTAGTCGGTTAAATCTGGATTCACATCTGAAGTAAGCGGTAGATTATTGTATTTGGTAATTAAATTGCCCCAAATTTTATCGGCTCCAACCTTTTTAAAAGAATTTTCGATAACGGGATTGAATTTCGAATACAGTTGGGTCTCTGTTTGCCCTTTCAGGTATGAGGTAGCGGCATCATCATTACCTAAAAGAATATTTTTGGCATCATTGAAAGAAATGTTTTTTACGGCATCCACGAATATGGGTGTCGCTTCACTAACAGCATCTTCTGCCGCATTGTTTAAAACTTTCAGTCCTTCATCAGCTAGTTTTCCCAAGCCAATATTCCGCAGGGTTTTATCAACTTTTTGCAACTCTTCCGGTAATAGGATTTTTACCAGCTCATTTTTAAAAAAACCATCTGTTGCACTCAGTTTGGAAACTTGCTTCTCAATTCCAAAATCAAGGGCTTGTCTTAAGCCACCAGCTATTTCTTCATTACCCAAGGTTCCAGTTTGTGGTAACTGGTTCACTACTTGTTGTAGCTCTTGACAGCCAAAAAAGGGAATAATAATTAGGCAGACAATTAATTTTTTCATTTTGATAGTTTTATGGGGTTTATTGAATAATAAGGTCAATGATATGGTTTAAGTGAAAATTACGGTTTTGTTATTATAAACCATAGTTTTTCTTTCAAGATGCAGTTTTATCGCTCGGGAGAGTACAATTTTCTCTAAATCACGGCCTTTGCCTATAAAATCTTTTATGCTGTGTGAGTGGGATACGGTGGTGACATCTTGGGCTAAAATGGGTCCAGCATCTAGGGCTTCCGTAACGTAATGGCTAGTAGCACCAATAATTTTTACGCCACGCTCAAAAGCGGCATGATAAGGTTTAGCACCTGCAAATGCAGGTAAAAAAGAATGGTGTATGTTGATGATACTATTAGGATAACTGGTAATCAGGGTAGGACTTATAATCTGCATATACCGGGCTAACACAACAAAGTCAACATCATGTCTTTTAAGCAAGGCCAGCTGTTGTTGTTCCGCATTGGTTTTATTCTCTTTACTTATGGGTATATGGTAAAAATCAACCCCAAACTGACGGGCAACATCCCCTAAATCAGGATGGTTACTAATTATAAACGGAATGATTGCATTTAGTTCGCCAGATTTATATCTTCCCAGTAAATCATATAGGCAATGGTCATATTTAGAGACAAAAATGGCCATACGCGGTTGTTGTCCACTTTCATGAAAACTCCATTTCATTTCAAAGGCATCCGCTAATTTGCTTTGGAAGCTATGTTTTAATTCAGAAAGTGCGACCGTGGTCTTAAACTCACTTTCTAGTCTCATAAAGAAAATACCAGCTTCTTTATCAACATGTTGGTCTAAGTATACGATATTACCCCCTTTTTGATGCAAAAAGTTGGTTACCGCGCTTATAATCCCCACATTATCGGGACAGTGGATTAAAATAGTCAGTTTCACAAGACAAATTAAGTCCGTAAAATTATACTATTCTAAAAAAGTAAACCGCTTGGTCAGCTTTTTTTATAAAATTATGATTGAAAACTCACTTTCTTTCCATTTTTCGTAAATTGCGCTATAATTTTGGAGCTAATTTTGATGATGGAGCAAGTTAAACCCTATATCCCTAAGAATAAGATTAGAATAGTTACCGCTGCCTCGTTATTTGATGGGCATGACGCGGCAATTAACATTATGCGTCGTATAATTCAGTCAACTGGTGTTGAGGTTATTCATCTGGGCCATGACCGTAGTGTTGTTGAGGTTGTTGATTGCGCTATTCAAGAGGATGCCAATGCGATTGCCATGACCTCTTACCAAGGGGGTCATAATGAGTATTTTAAATATATGTATGATTTGTTGCAAGAAAGGGGAGCAGGTCATATTAAGATTTTTGGTGGCGGTGGTGGGGTTATCCTTCCTAAAGAAATTCAAGCTCTAATGGAGTATGGTATTACCAGAATTTATGCTCCTGATGATGGACGGAAAATGGGTTTACAAGGTATGATCAATGATTTGGTTCGTACTTGTGATACTGAAGTACCAAAGCTTCATACCTCTAGTGAAAAGAATACTGCTGAGTTGTTGGTTGGAAAAGATGTAAATACTATCGCAAGATTAATCTCTTTAGCGGAAAATAGATACGAAGAGTTTAAAGGTCATTTTGAGTCTGTTGAGATAAAGGGTCAGATTCCGGTTTTAGGAATAACAGGTACCGGTGGAGCAGGTAAATCAAGTTTGGTTGATGAATTGATAAGAAGGTTTTTACTTGATTTTAAGGATAAGCATATTGGGGTAATTTCCGTTGACCCCTCCAAAAGAAAAACAGGGGGAGCCCTTTTGGGTGATCGTATCCGAATGAATGCCATTAAAAATGATCGCGTGTACATGCGATCCTTAGCTACAAGACAATCTAATTTGGCACTATCAAAATATGTTAGTGAGGCCGTAAAAGTTTTAAAGGCCGCAGCGTATGATTTGATTATTTTAGAAACTTCTGGGATTGGCCAGTCCGATACTGAAATTTTAGAGCATAGTGACGTTTCTTTATATGTAATGACACCGGAGTTTGGCGCAGCCACGCAATTGGAGAAGATTGATATGCTTGATTTTGCTGATGTGGTGGCCATTAATAAGTTTGATAAACGTGGAGCTTTGGATGCTATCCGTGATGTAAAGAAACAGTATGTCCGAAACCATAATTTATGGGAAACCAATCATGAAGATTTACCAATTTTTGGTACCATAGCCTCACAGTTTAATGACCCGGGCATGAACCGATTGTATAAAAAGGTCATGGATACTTTAGATGAGAAGGCAAATGCCAAGCTAAATTCAAATTTTGAGATTAGTGCAGAAACTTCTGAAAAGGTTTTTGTGATACCGCCGGCAAGAACCCGCTATCTTTCTGAGATTGCCGAAAACAACAGGGCTTTTGACAAAAAAGTAATTGAGCAGGCCGAAATTGCTCAAAAATTATTTGGAATTGCAACAACTATTTGCACGGTACTTAATGGTAAGGGAATAGATGATAATTCAAATTTAATTGATAAGACAGGTTTGTTGGCCGATGAAATTATTGCCGCTACAAATGAGGCTGATAAAGAATTGGTACAACTTCTCATCAAGGAGTTTGATAAAGTGAAGATGGATTTAAACCCTCGTAATTGGGAGCTCATTATCAACTGGAATAGTTTGGTAATGCGTTATAAGGATCCTATTTATTCCTTTAAGGTTAGGGACAAGGAAATTAAAATTGAAACCCATTCAAAGTCACTGTCTCATTCCAATATCCCTAAGGTGGCTTTACCAAAATTTAGGGCATGGGGTGATTTATTAGGTTGGATGCTTCAAGAGAACGTACCGGGTGAATTCCCGTACACAGCAGGTATTTATCCGTTTAAAAGAACAGGTGAAGATCCCACTAGAATGTTTGCGGGTGAAGGTGGCCCTGAACGTACCAACCGAAGGTTTCACTATGTTAGTTTAGGTATGCCGGCAAAACGCTTGTCCACCGCATTTGACTCGGTAACCTTATATGGAAACGACCCAGATTATAGACCGGATATCTACGGAAAAATTGGTAACGCAGGGGTTTCAATCTGCTGCTTGGATGATGCCAAAAAACTCTATTCTGGTTTTGACTTGAGTGATGCAATGACCTCGGTCAGTATGACGATAAATGGTCCGGCACCAATGTTACTTGGTTTTTTTATGAATGCTGCCATAGATCAGAATTGCGAAAAATATATTCATGAGAATGGATTGGAAGATGAAATAGAAGCAAAAATCACGATAATTTATAAAAATAAAGGTGTTCCAAGACCAAAATATATGGGCGATTTGCCTGAGGGCAACACCGGACTAGGACTATTATTGCTCGGTGTTACTGGAGATCAGGTGTTGCCAAAGAGTGTTTATGATGAAATAAGAAAGAAAACCTTAAATCAAGTTAGGGGAACGGTACAGGCAGATATTTTGAAAGAAGACCAAGCCCAAAACACGTGTATTTTTTCAACGGAATTTGCGTTGCGGTTAATGGGTGATGTGCAGCAATATTTTATTGATAAAGAGGTTCGTAATTTTTATTCGGTTTCCATTTCTGGATATCATATTGCTGAAGCCGGTGCTAACCCTATATCGCAGTTAGCCTTTACCTTATCAAACGGATTTACTTACGTGGAGTACTATCTAAGCAGGGGTATGGACATTGATAAGTTTGGGCCCAATCTTTCTTTTTTCTTTTCTAATGGTATTGATCCCGAATATGCAGTAATAGGAAGGGTAGCCAGGCGAATTTGGGCTAAGGCCATGAAAGAAAAGTACGGAGCCGACCCAAGGGCACAAATGTTAAAATATCATATCCAAACCTCTGGTCGTAGTCTTCATGCCCAAGAAATTGATTTTAATGATATTCGAACGACGCTACAAGCTTTGTACGCTATTTACGATAACTGTAATTCCCTTCACACCAATGCCTATGAC
>CAYGUO010000081.1:0-13565 GCA_964353095.1 uncultured Flavobacteriaceae bacterium
TTTGGACAGTAGCCAAAAATGCGGTTGAAAAAGCAATGTTATATGCTTACCGTGACAGAAGAAACAAGAAAAGAACGTTCCGCGCACTTTGGATTACGCGTATTAACGCTGGTGCCCGTTTACACGGAATGTCTTATTCGCAGTTTATGGGTAAAGTAAAAGCTAACGGAATTGAATTGAACAGAAAAGTTCTTGCCGATTTAGCTATGAACCATCCAGATGCGTTTAAAGCAATTGTGGAAAGCGTTAAATAAAAATAATAGTAAACTTACCCCGCTTATTAAAATCCTGTTCTTTTTTAGAGCAGGATTTTTTTATTATATCCATTTTAGTCTTTAGCTGTGTAAATGATTTTAGCTTGTTTTTTTGGTAGCCTCTTTGCATCAATACCATACCGTCTTACACATTATACGCCAAATGCTGTGATGACCAATTTTCTACCCGAAGAAGAATTACGATGCTCACATAAATATATGCCTTGCCATATTCCTAAATTTAACTCGCCTTTAGTGATGGGCATCTGTATGGAAACCCCCATTAAAGAAGCCTTAATATGGGCAGGCATATCATCCGAACCTTCATAGTCATGCTGATAATAGGGCATATCTTCGGGCACCATTTTATTGATATGACTTTCAAAATCAAGCCGTACTGTTGGATCAGCATTTTCATTAATGGTCAGACTTGCAGAAGTATGCTGAATGAAAACTTGAAGCATCCCAACCTGAATATTTTGAATTTCAGGAATAGCATTTACAACTGTATTCGTAATCAAGTGAAATCCTCTTCTGTAAGGCTTAAGCGTTATTTGTTTTTGATAAAAATTCATCTATAAAATTGAAGTTTATTTATTTTCCTATCACATGAAATTCTATCGCTAGAACTTCCGTTAACAGCCAACATTACCTTAGTACTTTTGTTTTTACTAAAATAGTATAAACTACGCAGCGGTAGTTAAACATACTATTACCTTTGCAACTTAAATTTAATTGATGGATTTATCACAAATTAAAATGGTTGTCACAGATATGGATGGCACCTTGCTAAATTCAAAACATGAGGTTAGCACACGTTTTTTTGAACTTTTTAAAAAAATGAAGGAGCGAGATATTCTGTTTGTTGCTGCCAGCGGTCGCCAATACCACAGTATGGTTGACAAGCTTGATCCTATAAAAGATGATATGTTATTTATTGCAGAGAATGGTGCCATGATCAAGCAGAAAAATGAAATTTTATTGACCACGCCATTGGAAAGAGAAGATTTAAAAACAATACTTCTTACAGCTGCTTCCATTAAAAAAGCCCATCCTGTTTTATGCAGTGCAGATACCGCCTATGTAAATGGTTCTTCCGACAAGTTTTTAAAACTACTTAAAGAATATTATACTGAGTTTAAAATAGTACAAAATCAATTAACGGTCAGTGATGCTATTTTAAAAGTTGCCATTTACCATTTTGAAAGCTCTGAACAATTTATCTACCCTACTGTTAAACATTTAGAGGACACACTAAAAGTAAAAGTATCTGGTTCTAATTGGGTAGATATTTCCCACCCTAATGCCCATAAAGGCTATGCCTTGGAAAAAGTTATGAAAGCGCATCACATTAACGCCAATGAGGTGTTGGTTTTTGGTGACTACAACAATGATATTGAAATGCTTGAACTTTCCAACTATAGTTTTGCCATGTCCAATGCACATGCCAACGTAAAGAGCGTCGCTAGATACCAAACCTTTAGTAATGATGACTTTGGGGTTGAATCAGTTTTGGAGAAATTACTAGCTTAGGTTTTCTGTTTCTTTTTACGAGCTGCTGGAAACAACACGTTGTTTAAGATAAGCCGATACCCTGGGGAAGTTGGATGTAATTCCAATTCCGTTTTTGGATCACCAACCCTATGTTGATAGTCTTCTGGGTCATGCCCCCCGTAAAAAGTGAAAAAACCTTTCCCTTTTACCCCATGAATATAACGTGCCTCGTTATTTATTTTACTTTCCCCTAATACCATAACGGTTGGTTTAACCTCATCCCTTTCAAAAGAAGTTGTCTGTCCCATAAAACCTTTCACCAATGAAGTATGGTTTTGTGTAAGCATCGTTGGTACAGGGTCCCATTTGGCTGAAAATTCCATCAATGAAAAGTAATCGGACTCCTTCGGAATTTTACGCTTAGCGGTCATATCAATAGATGAAAACTCATACCGCAATGGGTTACGCTCTAAAATAAAGTTTTGAAAGGCGAACGTTCTACTAAAATTTAACTGCCCTTGATAATTGGCATCAGAAGGGTCATCGTCGAACATTGGTTCACAAATATCTACACCCTCTGCAGCCAAGGCAATATCAAAGCTATCCGTGGCAGAGCACATGGCGAACATAAAACCTCCACCTATAACGTAACGTCTTATTTTTTCAGCTACAGCACTTTTTTGTTCAGACACTTTTGCATACCCTAATTTAGTAGCTCGTTCCTCTGCTAAACGTTTTCCCTCAATATACCAGGGTGCTGCCCTATATGCCCCATAAAACTTGCCATATTGACCCGTGAAATCTTCATGATGCAAGTGAAGCCAATCGTACAAAGCCAGTTTATCGTCTAACACCTCTTCATCATAAATAGTGACATAGGGAATTTCGGCATAAGTTAAAACCATGGTTACAGCATCATCCCAGGGTTGGTTGTCTTTTGGAGAATATACTGCAATCTTGGGAGCCTTTTCCAAAATAACGGCATCTTGGTTTTGAGAAGGACTACTAATAGCATCTAAAATAGCATTTGCCTCACCATCTGAAAGCACTTCAAAAGAAACTCCACGAATTTGGCATTCTTTACGGATAGCTTCTCCATCTGGCAATAAAAACGAACCGCCTCTATAATTTAATAACCATTGTACTTTTTGCTGTTTGCTTAGTACCCAATACGTAATTCCATAAGCTTTCAAATGATTTTTTTGACTTTCGGCATCCATAGGGACTAGAATGACCGAAGCTTTAACAGAGTATGCAAAAAAGAAAAACAGAATAGCAAAAACTCTCAAATCAACACCAAGTGAAGTTTTTTTAAAAGGGTACGTCATCCTCCGCGTCAGTTCCATCATTATTGAACGAACTTCCAAAAGCTTCATCTGTACTTGGAAGGTTTGGTGTTGCAAAAGGGTTTTCTTCATTTTCATTCATCTTGGATTGAAACTCAAAAGGGGAATCAAAGTCATCTAAGTTATCAAACTTCCCTAGATTTCCGATGAATTTTAACCTAATATTCTCTAATCCACCATTACGGTGTTTGGCTACAATCAACTCACCTTGACCCTGGGTTGGTGTGCGTTCTTCATCATCCCATTCATCAATTTTATAATATTCTGGTCGGTAAATAAATGATACAATATCCGCATCTTGTTCAATTGCACCAGATTCCCTCAAGTCAGATAATAAAGGTCTCTTACTACCACCACGTGTTTCAACTGCCCTTGACAGTTGAGACAAGGCAATTACCGGCACATTCAATTCTTTTGCCAAAGCTTTAAGGTTACGAGAAATTGTAGAAATCTCTTGTTCTCTATTCCCTCCCTTCTGACTTCCGCCAGCGGTCATTAACTGCAAATAATCAATTATTATGATTTGAATATCATGTTGTGATTTTAAACGCCTAGCTTTTGCTCTAAGGTCAAAGATGGATAGCGAAGGAGTGTCGTCTATGAACAAGGGTGCTTTCTCCAAAGCTTTTACTTTTACGTTCAGCTGCTCCCATTCGTGTTTCTCAAGCTTACCGGTTCGCAGTTTTTCTGAGGATAAGCCCGTTTCTGAAGAAATAAGTCTAGTTATCAATTGTACTGAAGACATTTCACAAGAAAAGAAAGCTACACCTTTGTTAAAATCAACAGCAATATTTCTTGCCATAGATAGCGTAAGTGCTGTTTTACCCATACCAGGCCTAGCAGCAACAATAATTAAATCACTAGGTTGCCAACCAGAAGTAAGTTTGTCCAACTTATCAAAACCAGTGGCAATACCACTCATTCCTTCTTTGTTTGCAATTTCTTCTATCCTCTTTTTAGCTTGAATTACCAAGTTTTGGGCAGTTTCAGCAGATCGCTTTAAATTACCCTGGGTAACCTCATATAATTTTGATTCGGCATTATCCAACAAATCAAACACATCGGTACCTTCGCTGTAGGCATCTTCGATGATTTCATTGGAGATTTTTATCAAACTCCTCTGAATATACTTTTGCAGAATAATCCGTGCATGAAACTCAATATGTGCCGAGGAGGCCACTTTTTGAGTCAGTTTGATTAAATAAAAATCTCCCCCAACAGCTTCTAAATGACCATCTTTTTTTAACTGAGATGAAACGGTTAATAAGTCAACAGGTTCAGAAGATTCAAACAGTTTAAAAATTGCCTCATACACAAAGCGATGGGCATCCTTATAGAACACCTCTGGATGCAGAATATCTATGACTTCATCTACCCCCTTTTTATCAATCATCATCGCACCCAACACAACCTCCTCTAAATCAACTGCTTGAGGTGGTATTTTTCCACGTTCAAGATTAATGATAGTCGTTTTATCAACCTTGCGTGCTACAATAGGGTTTGGTTTGTCCATGAGTGCGAAAATATGGAATTAACCTTTAGTTAACTCTGAATTGATGGGTGTCGATGTCAACAGGTGTTCAACAAAAGTACTGTTGATAACTTAAAAAAACTGTTAACAACCAGAATAAACATGAAAAGGATTACAAATCGATTTTATTAAAAAACCAGAAATCAGGGGCTAACCGTTAAACACGCCCATATTAGCATATTTATCCATCCTTGTATTCACCAATTCTTTTGGTGATAACTTTTTAAGCTCTTCAAAATGTGCAGAAATCTTATTCTTTACCGTCTCAAAAGTCTTCTCCCTGTTCGTATGGGCGCCACCAAGAGGTTCGCGAACAATCTCATCAATAAGCTTGAGCTTTTTCATATCAGGAGCGGTCAATTTTAAAGCCTCAGCGGCTTGTTCTTTATACTCCCAACTACGCCAAAGAATAGAAGAACAAGATTCGGGTGAAATTACGGAGTACCATGTGTTTTCAAGCATCAGCACCTTATCTCCCACTCCAATACCTAAAGCACCTCCCGAGGCACCTTCACCTATGATCACAACGATGATTGGCACTTTTAATCGCGTCATTTCAAGAATATTTCTTGCAATAGCCTCACCTTGTCCGCGCTCTTCCGCTTCGATACCAGGATATGCACCAGGAGTATCAATCAAGCAAACTACGGGTATATTAAATTTTTCTGCAGACCGCATTAAACGTAAGGCTTTACGGTATCCTTCAGGATTTGCCATACCAAAATTACGATACTGTCTCGTTTTGGTATTATATCCTTTTTGCTGACCAATAAACATATAGCTCTGATCTCCTATCTTTCCTAAGCCGCCTATCATCGCTTTATCATCCCCAACGGTTCTGTCACCATGAAGCTCTAAAAAAGTGTCTTTACAAATGGCATTGATATAATCCATTGTGTAAGGTCTATTTGGATGTCTTGATAGCTGAACACGCTGCCATGCCGTAAGATTTTTGTAGATATCTTTTTTGGTTTCAGCAAGCTTCTTTTCTATCTGTTGACATGTTTCCGTAACATCAACATCACTTTCCTCTCCTATAACCATGCATTTTTGAAGCTGGTCTTCAAGTTCTTTGATAGGAAGTTCAAATTCCAAATATTCCATAAAAATCTTAGTTGTCAGTTGAATTGGTTAAACAAATTTAATATTGTTTATTAAACAAATATATAACTTGTATGATAGAATACCATATACCCTTTTTTCCCTGTTTACAGAACTTATCTTTTTGCTTTTTGTAAAAGATAAATACCTACAATACCAAAAATTAAATTTGGCAATATCACGGCCAACAAGGGCGAAAAACCCGATTGCTCAGCCATGGTACCAAAAACCTTGTCAAAGAATATATAGACAAAAGCCACTCCAATGCCAAAAGCTAAATTTACACCCATTCCACCTCGGCGTTTTACCGAAGAGACTGCAACCGCTATTATAGTCAAAACAAAAGCTGCAATTGGCAATGCCCAACGCTTATATTTTACTAAAACATAGGTATTAATATTTGAAGCGCCCTTTCTTCTTTGATCTTCTATAAATTGATCTAATTCGAAAAGGTTTTTAGTGTCTGCTATATAGGAAACTGGCGTTAAATCATCAATCTCGAAGGCAAACAAGGTGTCTAACCTACGTTTAGATTCTAATAATTCATACCCATCTTTAATCGTTCTTTTGGTGTATGAGGTCAATCTATACAAACTGTCTTTTTCAACCCATCTAATATTTTGCGCCGTTAGTTTATATTCCAACTGTTCATTTTCATTAAAACGCTCATAGGTAAAGTTGTATCCCTGTTTTCTATCTGGGTCAAAACTACTTACATATATAAAGTCATTCTCATTGAGTTGATTGAAAATATTCGTTGTTTGACGATCTTGTTTCCCTTTCTTAAAATACTTATACTCAAACTCATTGAAACCTACACTTGCTTTGGGGACAATGAACATTCCCATTACAAAAATCAATATGGCCACTAATGCTGCACCAATAAAGTAGGGTCTCAAAAACCTCCAATAGGAGACGCCCGAACTTAATATGGCAACAATCTCCGTATTGCTTGCCAATTTTGAAGTAAAGAAAATAATCGATAAAAAAAGGAATATGGGTAATAATAGGTTTCCAATGACCAAGGTGAAATTTCCGTAAAAAATAATCACTTCCGACAATGGGGCTTCGTTATCGATAATCCTACCTATTTTTTCAGCTAGGTTTGCCATAATACCAATAGGAACGAATAGTAGTAGCATTCCTAAAAATGTCACCAAATACCGCTTTAATATATATTTATCAAGAATGGTAAGCATTACAATCTTTTATCCATTTGTTTGACCATTTTACTTTTCCAAGCCGCAAAATCACCAGCTATGATATGTTCTCTGGCCTGTCTTGTCAACCAAAGATAGAACCCTAAATTATGAATTGTGGCAATCTGTTTTCCCAAATACTCATTTGCAGCAAACAGATGGCGCAAGTACGCTTTAGAATATTCCGTGTCAACAAAAGTGATTTCCATTTCATCAATAGGTGAAAAATCATCTTCCCATTTTTTATTCTTGATATTTATGGTACCATGTGCCGTAAAAAGCATTCCGTTTCTAGCATTTCGAGTAGGCATTACACAATCAAACATATCAACCCCTAAAGCAATATTCTCCAAAATATTTATTGGTGTGCCTACCCCCATAAGGTAACGTGGCTTATCCTCTGGAAGAATATCACAAACTATCTCACTCATTTCATACATTTCTTCAGCGGGTTCACCAACTGAAAGTCCACCAATAGCATTGCCAACAGCACCAGCTTCTGCAATATACTCCGCAGATTGCTTTCTAAGGTCTTTATAAGTAGACCCTTGAACTATCGGAAAAAAAGCTTGGTCATATCCATATTTCAAAGGTGTTTTCTCAAGGTGAGCAATACACCGATCTAACCAACGATGGGTCATGTGCATCGAGCGTTTTGCATAATGGTAATCACAAGGGTAAGGAGTACATTCATCAAATGCCATAATGATATCGGCACCTATAGTACGCTGAACTTCCATGACACTTTCTGGCGAAAAAAAATGAGTTGAACCGTCAATATGTGATTTAAACTTAACTCCTTCTTCTTGAATCTTCCTTCTTCCAGACAAGGAATACACCTGATAACCCCCACTGTCGGTAAGGATATTTCTATCCCATCCCATGAACTCATGCAGTCCGCCTGCGCGCTCCAAAATTTGAGTACCAGGTCTTAGATACAAATGATAGGTGTTTCCTAAAATAATATCAGGATTAATATCTTCTTTTAATTCTCTCTGATGAACCCCTTTTACTGAAGCAACGGTACCCACCGGCATAAAAATCGGAGTTTGAATAGTACCATGATCCGTAGTTATTTCACCAGCCCTGGCTTTGCTATTAGCATCTTTTTGAAGAAGAGAATATTTCAAACGTGTTTTTTGATTGACAAATATAGGAATCTAGCTAGCACCAATGCCTTAAGAAAAAAATAAAGTTATTGTCCAAAAGGATTTCAACTATTGTTGAAAAAGAAAAATAAGTAAGCTATTATTAGCTTGTTTTAGCTACTTATTGCCTTTATTTTTGGAAGGTTAAACAAAATTAATCTAATGGCAGAAATTAAAGATTTGCAAGACTTGGTGGTTCAAGTAAGAAGAGACATTTTAAGAATGGTTCATAAGGTAAACTCTGGGCATCCAGGGGGTTCTTTGGGATGTACTGAATTTTTGGTGGCTTTATATAATGAAGTGATGTACCTAAAGGAAGGTTTCGATATGGATGGTGATGGAGAAGACTTGTTCTTTCTTTCTAACGGACATATTTCTCCTGTTTTTTATAGTGTTCTGGCACGAAGAGGCTATTTTCCTGTTGAAGAATTGAACACTTTTAGATTGATTAATTCAAGACTACAAGGCCATCCAACCACACACGAAGGCTTACCAGGGGTTCGTATTGCATCTGGTTCTTTGGGACAAGGAATGTCTGTTGCCATTGGTGCAGCCCTAGCTAAAAAATTGAATGGTGACAATCATTTAATTTACAGTCTTCATGGAGATGGTGAGCTACAAGAAGGTCAAAACTGGGAAGCAATCATGTACGCCGCAGGAAATAAAGTAGATAACATCATAGCAACTGTTGACCTAAATGGAAAGCAAATTGATGGATCTACCGATGAAGTGTTGCCTTTGGGGAATGTGGCGGAAAAGTTTAGGGTATTTGGATGGGATGTTTTAGAGCTGGAAAACGGAAATAACCTTCAAGAGGTTATTGAAGCGTTAAACCAAGCTAAAAGCAGAACGGGTAAAGGGAAACCTGTTTGCATTATCATGAAAACAGAAATGGGCAATGGGGTTGATTTTATGATGCATACCCATGCATGGCATGGAAAAGCGCCCAATGATGAACAATTAGCCGAAGCGCTTTCTCAAAATCCGGAAACTTTAGGCGACTATTAATCTTTAAGAAAAAAACAATGACAAAATATATAGATCAAGGAAAAAACGATACCAGAAGTGGCTACGGAGCAGGGATGACAGAATTGGGAAGAACAAACCCAAATGTAGTTGCGCTTTGTGCTGACCTAGTTGGTTCTTTAAAAATTGACACCTTTATAAAAGAAAATCCCGAACGCTTTTTTCAAATTGGTATTGCAGAAGCCAATATGATGGGTATTGCTGCCGGTTTGACCATTGGAGGTAAAATTCCGTTCACAGGCACTTTTGCCAATTTTTCCACTGGTAGGGTCTACGACCAAATACGTCAATCTATTGCCTATTCGGACAAAAACGTAAAAATATGCGCTTCTCATGCGGGTATTACTTTAGGTGAAGATGGTGCTACACATCAAATTTTAGAAGATATTGGATTGATGAAAATGCTACCTGGTATGACCGTAATAAATCCATGTGACTATAATCAAACAAAAGCGGCCACTCTTGCCATTGCTGAACTTGAAGGTCCTGTTTATCTTAGATTTGGACGACCTAAAGTGGCGAATTTCACACCTGTTGACCAAAAATTTGAAATCGGAAAAGCCCTACTATTAAGTGAAGGTACCGACGTTACCATCATTGCAACAGGCCATTTGGTTTGGCAATCATTGATAGCAGCGGAAACCTTGGAAAATCAAGGTGTTTCTTGCGAGGTAATCAACATACACACCATAAAACCATTGGATGAAAAAGCAATTTTAGATTCTGTTAAAAAAACAGGATGTGTTGTTACTGCTGAAGAGCATAATTTTTTAGGTGGCCTTGGCGAAAGTGTTGCTAGAACCTTGGCGGTTCACCACCCTACCCCACAAGAATTTGTTGCAACGCAAGATACTTTTGGTGAAAGTGGAACCCCAGAACAATTAATGGATAAATATGGACTTAACAATAAAGCCATAGAAGCTGCCGTTTTAAAAGTGTTGAAAAGAAAGTAATATGTCAGTATATAATCACTAGGTAAATTTACTACTGAATTGATATAAATACCTTAGCGGAAAGCTTTGACATATAAGAAATCTCGATTATCGAGTTTGGTATCGTCTTTGATACCTCTTTTGAACGTAACTATTAAAACAAAAGTCCATAATGGGCGCTTAATCAATCTCGTTAAACGGGAAATCAGTACCTATCGGTGTTAGTGTGTTATATCGTAGTTACTGGTTATCAAAATGTACACTTATGAAAAAAACACTTCTAGCTTTAGTTGTTGCACTTATTAGTACAGCAGCTTTTTCACAGACTGGTTCTGGCTTTGGTATCAAAGCAGGACTTAATTACAATGGCAATGGCGATTATTTCAATTCAGCCGAAGATGCATTTCAAAATCCAGATAAAAATGCTGGTTTTCATGTTGGTGTCTATGGTAAACTAGGGAATCGGATTTACGTACGACCAGAGATAGTTTATACTAGCACAACTTCGGGTTATGATGAAGGAGACTTAAAAATCAAAAAACTTGATGTACCCCTATTACTAGGTGCTAAGGTTATTGGCCCGTTACATGTATTTGCCGGTCCATCATTTCAATATCTTTTAGATACCGAATTTGACGGAATCACTTTTGATGATGTCGAGAATGATTTTTCTGTTGGTCTTAATATTGGTGCAGGAGTCAATCTAGGTAAATTTGGAATTGACCTTCGCTACGAACGCGGTTTTAGTGAGAATGAGGTTAATTTCATTAATTCAAACATCACCAATTTAACAGGTGACCGTGTAGACACAAGACCTGATCAACTTATATTAAGTTTTTCTTTGAAGATATAAAACCAAAAAAAAAGCCCTGTTTAACACAGGGCTTTTTTTTTAATTTGTATCTGGATCTAGATAATCCGGAAGACCGTCATTATTACTATCAGGATATGGTATAATGATATTTCCATCGTCATCAGAAATTTCCGTTCTGGTCAAAACACCATCAGCATCATCATCAGGATCTTGAAAGTTTGGTTGTAAGGTCTGCAGATTAGCACCAAGTTCAAATTCAAGATCCGTATTGTCATTAAAAAAGTTCTTATTACCATCTAAATCTTCAAGAGCGTTCGGAATACCGTCATTATCGGTATCCGTGTCTTCTATTGTTCTACCCAAATCTACTTGAAAAATTAAATTTGAATATGCTGGCAAACTACCTGTTGGACCTGAATTGCTAAAATAACCAAGAGCCGAAGGCATAATAATTAAGCCTATCCCACTATCGTTGTATCGGGCGGTTCCATCATTATTTATAATTAAACCCGCATCCGTTCCTGTTTTGAATCTAGCTATCCCTGCTGAGTATCCTCTTAAAAAAAAGGGTAGTTGTTGCCATAAATAGCTGCGAACCCCGTCAAATGTTGTTCCATCCAAAAGCCTACCTTCATAAGTCAAAAGTGTGGAGTCTGCAACATTGACCGAAGATCCTAGACCTTCTCTTGCAGAGAGATAATATAGTTTATGGGGAACATCTGTTTCTTCCTCATCTAAATTTAAATTCACCTCAAATGAAGAGACAAAAATTGTAGTATCGGAAACTTGATTTATTAAAGGTGTTTTATCGCTATTGTCACCAGCAATGGTATCCAAAACGATTCGATAATCAAAATTTGCCGGAGGCGTCAAAAAATCTTCGTAATTGTAAAAATGGGTACTCAAAAATTCTTGAATGTCTGCATCATTTTCTTGAAGCACATCTGAAAGTGACCTTGCCTCAACCACTTCTCCCTCTATTAAACTACCATCATCCTCATCTCCACAAGATGCTATTACCAAACCAATACAAAAAAGTACTAGAATTTTTCTCATTTTACTATAATTAGCAATTAGTCGCGCAAGATACAATTTTCCCTTATTTTTGATTATTGCCTTAACAAAGATTTGTAGACAATATGCGTATTGATAAATTTTTATGGTGCACCCGCTACTACAAAACACGAAACATGGCTACCATAGCTTGTAAAAAGGGACATATTAAAGTAAATGACGTTTCTGTAAAGCCTTCAAGAGAAGTGTACCCGTTGGATAAAATTGTAGTTAGAAAAAATCAAATAAATTATCAGCTTACAGTTTTAGATACTCCTAAGAATAGAGTAGGAGCAAAACTGGTCGATATTTACAGAAAAGATACTACTCCTAAAAATGCCTTTGAGAATGAAGCGCTTTTAAAATATGCAAAAGATCATTATCGAAAACGAGGAGAAGGAAGACCCACCAAAAAAGACCGTCGTGATATTGATGAGTATTTAGATGAATCAGAGTAATCTGTTTTATCTTTACAAAAATAGTACAACATGATAAATCATATTCTTAATCACCAGCAAATACAACATAAAACCAAAAGAATCGCCTATCAAATATTTGAGGCGAACGTAGACGAAAAAGAAATTATCGTGGCAGGTATTGATGGTGGCGGACTTAAGTTTGCAAAAAAAATAAGTACTGTACTCAGCAAAATAACAGATGCTAATATTACCTTATGCAAGGTATTCATGAATAAGAGCAATCCTCTTGAAAGTGGTGTAACTACCTCTTTAAAGGTTGAGGAATATGCAAATAAATCAATTGTACTCGTTGATGACGTATTAAACTCTGGTACTACTTTAATTTACGGTGTGCACCATTTTTTAAAGACCCCATTAAAACAATTAAAAACTGCAGTTCTTGTCAATAGAAACCATAAAAAATATCCTGTAAAAGCCGATTTTAAAGGTATTTCGCTGTCTACTTCTTTACATGAACACATAAGAGTGGCTTTCAAAGCTAAAGAAGATGCCGTGTTCTTAGATTAATTGTTTCGCAATCTCAGAACAAACCTCAGCGGCTGTTTTAGAATCACAATTTATAACAATATTAGCTTTTAGATAAAAAGAACCTCTTTCAAATAAATGTTTCCCTAAAAACTCTGGCAACTCCCCATCTGGAATATTTGCAACTAGTGGCCTACCCGCTTTCTCCTTTAAAATTCGTTCTACCAGCTGAGCAATGGAAAGTTTCAGATAAAAAGAATGGTTTGTTTTATTAAGAATATTTTGCATGTTTACTCCATAACAGGGCGTACCGCCACCTAAAGACAATACAAAATTTTTATGTTGAGTTAGCAGCATGTTAAGCACTTCGGATTCTTTTTTTCTAAAAAAAAGCTCTCCTTTAGCTGTAAAGATTTCAGGAATAGAAATCCCTACATGCTGCTCTATTTCATTATCCAAGTCGATAAAATCAACATTTAATCGCTGCGCCAATAAATTACCTATGGTAGATTTTCCGCTAGCCATATACCCTAATAGCACTACTTTCAAGTCCTTAGCCATTTTGTTCTTTTAAAAAGACAAATTTATTACTAAATCGCCTTGATAAATTAATAAATGCTATTATATTTGCAGCCGCTTAAGGCAATATTTTTATTGCTATAAGCAACGACCTGATAGCTCAGTTGGTAGAGCATCTCCCTTTTAAGGAGAGGGTCCTGGGTT
>CAYGUO010000082.1:0-13388 GCA_964353095.1 uncultured Flavobacteriaceae bacterium
TGTTAAAGGTGAAAAGGCAAGAATTATTAAAGAAGAGTTTAATTGGTTTTAATAAAGTACCTACCTGCGTTTGCCTACTAGCGATAGCCAAACAGGGCAGGTACTTTTTGGAGAGCAAAACTATTTTGCGAGCGAATCTTTTTTGGTGCTATCGCGAAATTTAAGTTCGCCATTATTGATAGCTTTGTTAAGATCAGCCGTCAAGGTTCTATAGGCTTTAAAGAATTTGTTGCCGTCAGAACGCTTAAATGTTATTTTAGGGTTGTCTTCAGTAGTCATTTTGGTAATAGTTACAATCGTATTTTCCAGAGAAGAAATATTGGCAATGCCACCTCTTTTGATAATAAAGTTTTTTCTGGGAATATCAATGTAGTTAAAAGTAGTTGCTGGAGCTTTAGCGATAATTAACTCATCGCCTACTTTTACCAAATCACTAAAATTTTCTTGGGCACTTAGACCGCTTACCGAAAGCAAAATTGCCAATAAAAAAACCATACGTTTCATAGTACACTTAATTTAGATTATTGTTGTCATTAGTATTCGTCACCAAAACCGCCTTTAAAGTGGATTTATAGCCATAAAAGTCCCGTCCGTCTTCACGGCGTATAACCAGTTGTTTGTTTCCATTGGGCAAAACATTTACCTGATCAACTACTACCACAGTACCATAGTAGTTAAAGGTAGGTCCAAGGCCGGAACTTGAATTCAAGTTTTGTTCTAACCGAACCATTTCTTGATAAGGTAGCGTTAAGATTAGACCACTTTCTACATCACCCCGACTTTCGGCAAAATGTTCGAATTTTTTAAAATAGGAATCTTCCTGACCCATTGCCATAGAAACACAAAAAGTAAAGAGTATCAGAGTAGTTAATTGTTTCATACGCAACATATTTGAGTTATAAAGATAATTTTTTTTGCTTGAAAAGCATGATGCGCTTGCGTTAAAAGTAAGTTAAACTATTAATTAATAAAAGTAATGCTATTATATTTGTCTTCCAATTTTAAGTTTTTACAATCATGGAAAGACTCTTACAAACCTTAAAAATTGCAGTCAACGAAAAGATTTATCTGAAAGATCCGGAATCATCAAGTTTAGGTAAAAGAATTATTGAACATAGTATTTTAATGATTGATGAAATTGGTTTTGAAAGTTTTACTTTTAAAAAATTAGGTGCAGTTATTGGCTCCAACGAAAGTTCTATTTATAGGTATTTTGAAAACAAACATAAATTATTGCTTTATCTAACTTCATGGTATTGGGGATGGTTGGAATATCAGTTGGTGTTTTCAACAAATAGTATGGAAGACCCCAAACATAAACTTAAAAAGGCAATAGCCATTGTGAGCGGAACTATAATTGAAGACAGTACTTTTTCCCATATCAATGAGCCCAAATTGAGTAAAATTGTGGTGAATGAGTCGTCCAAATCTTTTTTAACGAAAGAGGTTGATGAAGAGAATAAGCAGGGATATTTTGTTATTTACAAAAGAATGGTCAATCGGTTTGACGACATGATCAAAGAATATGCTCCTGATTACCAATTTCCATCAAGTTTGGCAAGTACAATTTTGGAAGGGGTTTTGCATCAGTTCTTTTTGAAAGAGCACTTTCCAACTCTTACAAATGTGAACGATAGCACGCCTCCGGGCGATTATTTTACAGACTTGGTATTTAAAACCTTAAACCAATCCACTACTAATGGCTAAAAATATTTTAACGGCGTGGCAGCGCTTGGTAAATCTATTAAAGCTGGACAAAAAAGACGTACGTCAGGTTTTCTATTATGCAATATTTGCGGGGCTAGTGAGTCTTTCCCTTCCTTTGGGAATACAAGCCATCATCAATTTGATTCAAGGGGCACAAGTAAGTACCTCCTGGATTGTTTTGGTTATTTTGGTCACCCTAGGAGTTGCCTTTGGAGGGGTCTTACAATTGATGCAGATAAGAATTATTGAAAATATTCAGCAAAAGATTTTTACAAGAAGTTC
Source organism: uncultured Flavobacteriaceae bacterium (assembly GCA_964353095.1). GTDB lineage: Bacteria > Bacteroidota > Bacteroidia > Flavobacteriales > Flavobacteriaceae > Croceitalea. The sequence continues at coordinate 1,990 of CAYGUO010000082.1, forward strand.
TTTTGAGTTTGCGTATCGGTTTCCAAAAATAAAGATGTCTGAATTAAGGGATTTTTATCCTCCTGAATTAGCCAATAGGTTTTTTGATACATTGAATATTCAAAAGGGGGTTTCTAAATTATTGATTGATTTCCCTACGGCGTTATTGCAGATTATTTTTGGCTTGCTTTTATTGTCACTGTACCACCCATTTTTTATCGTATATGGGGTGCTATTGCTGGTATTGATTTATGTGGTTTTTAAGTATACAATTACCAGAGGTTTAGAAACCAGTTTAATAGAGTCTAAACAAAAATATAAGGTGGCACACTGGCTCCAAGAGGTGGCACGTTGTATTGTAAGCTTTAAGCTTTCAGGTAAAACCAGCCACGCCCTTCAAAAAAACGATTACTTGGTCAACGGGTATTTAGAAGCGCGTGAAAACCACTTTAAGATTTTGGTATTGCAATTTGTTCAAATGGTCTCGTTCAAGATTTTGGTCACAGGAGGTCTTTTGATTATTGGAGGCTTGCTTGTATTGAACCAAGAAATGAACATTGGGCAATTTGTAGCTGCCGAAATTATCATCCTTTTGATTATTGCATCGGTAGAAAAGCTTATTGTAGGTTTAGAGTCCTTTTATGACGTACTAACAGCACTTGAAAAATTAGGGCAGGTAGTAGATAAGGAAGTTGAGCCAAACCAAGTGGAGCTTGAGCTTTTTGATCAAGAAGATTTTACCCTAGAGCTAGATAACATTATCTACAACATACCGGGTATGGAGAAAAATATCTTAGATGGTTTGTCCATGTCATTGAATAAGAAAGATAGAGTTTTGATTCAAGGGGCAAATGGATCTGGCAAGTCAACCTTGCTTTATGCAATATCTGGGTTAATCGAGCCTAACAAGGGCAGTATATTAGTTAATGGTGTACGGTTGAAATCAGAAAATTTAAACCATTTTAGATCTAAGGTAGGGCAGTCGCTTAAACTAGAAACGCCTTTTGAGGGTACCTTGCTTGAGAATATTACTTTTAATGACAAATCTATATTAAAAGAAGATATCCTTTGGGTACTGAAAGAACTAGGATTGGATGCAGTGGTCAGAGACATGGAAAACGGATTGGATACGGTAATTTATCCTGAGGGGAAGCAAATTTCTTATACCGTAGCTAAAAAGATTGTTCTTGCGCGAAGCTTGGTAAAAAAACCAAAGTTACTCGTGCTGCGTGATCCTTTAGATCAATTTGACGAGCTAGAAGCTGAGCGCATCATGAATTTTTTAACTGACCCGAAACAACCGTGGAGTTTGGTGGTGGTTAGTGATGACAAAAATTGGATTACCAAGTGTGGCCGTGTGCTCACCCTTGAAAACGGAAAAATAAAAAGTAACGGATAGCAATATGTTGAATATTTCTAAAACAGCTTTAAATAGAAAGGTCGACTTATCTGGTTATAAGGCGATACAGCGTGTTTCTGAACGGACGCACAACAAGCATTTTAATCGCTTTTTGATAAGCTTTGCAATCATCTTTATTATTATTTTATTCCTCCCTTGGACACAGAATGTTGCCGGTAGGGGCTTTTTAACAACTTTGACCCCAGATCAACGACCGCAGACGATACAGTCTCAGATACCAGGCCGGATTGAGAAATGGTATGTTAAAGAAGGAGATTTTGTTGAACAAGGTGATACCATCTTGTTCATTTCAGAGATTAAAAATGAGTATTTTGATCCAAATTTAGTGGAGCGAACAGGGATGCAGATTAGGGCTAAAGAAATGTCTGTCACGTCTTACGAAGGCAAAGTGCAGGCATTGAACAACCAAATAGCTGCGCTGTCTAATGAGCGTGGATTAAAACTACAGCAAGCTACGAACAAGTTATTACAAGCTGGATTAAAAGTACAGAGCGATAGTATTGACTTGGAAGCCGCCAAAACAAACATTATGATTGCCGAAAGGCAGTTTGAGCGAACCACCCAACTCGAATCAGAGGGTTTGAAGGCGGTTACCGATGTAGAAGAAAAACGCTTGAAACTACAAGAAACACAAGCTAAGTTAATATCACAAGAGAATAAGCTTTTAGCAAGTGAAAACGAGGTTATAAATGCCAAGATTGAAATCAACAGGGTACAAGCAGAGTACACCGATAAAATTTCAAAAGCGCAAAGCGATATGTTAACTGCACAATCAGGCCAGTTTGATACAGAGGCTCAAGTTACAAAGTTGGAAAATGAGTTTACCAATTATTCCATGCGTAATGATTTGTATTATATCAGGGCACCTAGAAGCGGTTATATCAACCGAGCCATACAAGGTGGTGTAGGTGAAACTTTTAAAGAGGGCGATAAAATAGTGGGTATTATGCCTGCTAAGTACGATATGGCCGTAGAAACCTTTATTGAACCAATTGATTTACCGCTAATGCATATTGGAGAAAAGGTGCGTATAGAATTTGACGGTTGGCCAGCAATTATCTTTAGCGGGTGGCCCAATGTTTCTTATGGTACCTACGGTGGCAAAGTAGTCGCCGTTGAAACCTTTATTAGTGCAAATGGCAAATATAGAATCCTTTTGGCTCCAGATCCGGACGATCATGAATGGCCTGTTGATTTAAGAGTGGGTTCTGGTGCCAAGACAATTGCGTTATTAGAAGATGTGCCCATTTGGTTTGAGCTTTGGCGACAGCTAAACGGTTTCCCACCAAACTATTATCAACCTGAAAATGATATGGCCAAGGCCAAAAAATAAATGATGAAAAGGCTACTCTTTATAGTTGCGTTTTTGGTAATGGTAATTGGTAATGCGCAGCAAGACACGCTTATACTCAATTTTAACGAGTATTTAGGGTATGTGAAAAAGTACCACCCTATTGCAAAACAAGCGCAACTGACGATATCTATCGGTCAGGCCAATTTGATGAAGGCGCGTGGCGGGTTTGACCCAAAAATAGAGGCAGATTATGAGAAAAAAGAACTAAAGGGAACAGAATATTGGGACAGATTGAACGCGACCTTCAAAATACCGACTTATTTTGGAATAGAATTGAAAGGAAATTTTGAGCAGAACCAAGGAACTTTTATTGATTCAAGTGAGTTTGTGCCTAATAATGGACTCTACAGTGCGGGAATTTCAATGGCATTAGGCGAGGGTTTTTGGATCAATGAGCGAATGGCGACGCTGCGGAAGGCTAAATTCTTCAGGGAACAAACTAAAGCAGACCAAGACCTTTTGGTCAATAAAGTGTTATTTGATGCTGCCTTGGCCTATTTTGATTGGTTGCAAGCGTATAACGATGCAGAGATTTTTGATAATTTTTTAGAGAACTCGCAAATACGTTTTGAAGGGGTAAAACAGCGAGCTTTAGCAGGTGATATTGCCACTATTGACACGGTGGAGGCAAAAATTGCAGTTCAGAATAGGGAACTTGGCTTGGAGCAGGCCAAGGTGAGATTGATGAATAGAACCTTAGAACTATCTAATTTCTTATGGATCAATGATGTTCCGGTTGAGGTACAGCCTAATGTAATACCGGATATCAATGTGGAAGATGATATTGATATCACCTTGGAAATCATGGGAAAACCTTTAGATAGTTTTACCTTAGAGAATCATCCTAAGTTACGTTCGTTAGACTTTAAGATAGACGGCTTAACCGTTGATAGAAGATTAAAAGCGAATAAGCTATTGCCCATTATTGATGTGGATTATAATTTCTTGACCGACCAGCCCAATCAATTTAATAGTTTGGAATTACAAAATTATAAGGGTGGGGTCAGTTTTAGATTTCCATTGTTCCTTAGAAAGGAAAGAGGTGACTTGCGATTGGCAAAATTCAAACTACAAGATGCCCAGTTTGATAGAGACAATGCACAGGTTGAAATACAGAACAAGGTGCTGGCAATTTACCGTGAGCTAGACTCGTACGTGGTGCAAAACGAGCTCATTTTTAATATTGTTAGAGATTACAACACCTTGTTGAGCGCTGAAGAGCGAAAATTTAGTTTTGGAGAGAGTTCCCTGTTTTTGATCAATGCCCGTGAGAGCAAGCTTATTGATGCGGAATTAAAGCAGAATGAAGTACAGAATAAGTTTTTTGTGACCAAAGCGAAATTATTTAAAAGTCTGGCAATCAATCCAGAAAATCTATGACCAGTTCACTATGCAAAATGACAAGGGTATTTTACAAAAGAGAAGACTTTTGAAGTTTGGTAAGCCAGGCTTTAAAGCGAATACCTATGTAAAAGATGCATTGTTTATTATTGGGGGAATATTTGCCGCTGGGTTTGGATTGGAGAGCTTTTTATTACCAAACCGATTTATTGATGGGGGTGCTACAGGCATCTCCCTTCTGGTTACTGAGGTGACCGATGTGCCACTTTCTGTATTAATTATTCTTGTCAACATTCCATTTTTAATAATGGGATATCGCGTAATAGGAAAACAATTCGCACTTAAAGCATTTCTGGCCATTTTGGGGCTTGCATTAGTGCTGGCCTTGGTAAGTTTTCCGGAAGTCACACAAGACAAACTATTGGTTTCTGTTTTTGGGGGCTTCTTTTTAGGCGCCGGTATTGGCTTGTCTATTCGTGGTGGTGGCGTCCTTGATGGTACAGAGGTATTGGCCATATTTTTAAGTAGAAAACTCAGTGTTAAAATAGGTGATGTCATCATCATGATTAACATCGTGATATTTTTAGCAGCAGCATACCTTCTTTCTATTGAAGCAGCTTTGTATTCGATGCTGACGTATTTGGCGGCTTCAAAAACACTTGATTTTGTAGTTGATGGTATAGAAGAATATACAGGGGTAACCATCATATCATCAAAAAGTGAGGAAATTCGTTTGATGGTAACGGAAAAACTAGGTCGTGGACTAACCGTTTACAGGGCAACTGGCGGATATGGAAAGCAAGGGGAACATAACGAATACGATGTTATTTATACCGTTATTACCCGACTTGAGATTCGAAAACTTACCGTTGAATTGGAGCTAATTGACCCAAAAGCTTTCGTGGTCATGAGCAGTATTAATGATACCCGAGGAGGGATGATTAAAAAAAGAGTTTTGTAATTAATAGTATTACTTTTATTAACAATAAGTTTAACTATTGATTAACTATGTAATACTTTCGGAATTGATTTTTCATAATTATTTTTGTGGAAAATTAATGAGATGGGAAGAAAATCATTAAAATCTAAAAAAGAACGCCCAGTTTTATTTCCTGAAGATAATGGGGAACCAACCGTTAAACCAAAAGAACTAGCCTTAGGAATATCGGTTAAAATTGGGAAACCGTCCAATCGTTATTTTCAATATATCTACGGCTCCTTAGACTTTTTCAACCTTAAACTTTCAGATTTGACAGATTTGGTTCATCTAGAAGGAACAAGAGCTAAAGTAACGGGAATGATACAATTGGTAAACGGCGATGAAATTGCCATCATTACCAAAAAAGATGGAAACCCATTTTTTCAAGATTTCAATAGGTTGTTTATCGATAGAAAAAAAGCCCTATCGTTTGAAGAAGTTATAATTGCAGATTGATTACATATTTAAATAATTATTTATGAAGAAGTTATCTTTTCTTGGTTTGTTATTGGTTAGTGGATTGAGTTATACCGCTAATGCTAAAGATTTTAATGATAATAAGGCACTTGCTGGCCAGACTGAAGAAAAACAGTTGATTAAAAACATTGAGTTTTTTGATGTAGAAGAAGATGTTGAAACAGATTCGGAACTCCTTGGCTATTTACCAAACGATTTTGATCCTTATAAAGGAATGATCTTTGATTTTTCTGAAATTGATTTTCAAGAGATTCCTGAGCCTATTATTTTTAATTTCAACACAGCAGATTATTTGCCAAAAGACTTTAATCCGTATAAGGGACAATAATTTTTTGAATGTCCGTGATCAGTCATATAGTACGATCACCTCAAGTGCTGTTGAGCGCTTGTTTGACATAAGGTATTTAAAATGAGGCCTCAATGGCGCTCGACCTGATATGCATTATGATGTTTATAACCGATTACGGACAATCAGTATTATTTTTTTAATTTTTTGATAATGCTATTAAAACCCCAATGATTTCATTGGGGTTTTTTAATGAATCTTTGGTCAATGAGAAATGTCAGTTTTTATAATAGAAAACGACTATATTTTTGTTGTAAAGAAAAATACGATGAATACGCTTATGGAGAATCCGGTGAAGTCAACCTTAGAAATTATTAAACGGGCCATTGATAGTGCAATGTCCTATCAAGAATACAGAAGCTTGGTAAGTGAACTAGCAGGTGCTAATTCCAATTCGGGGCCCTTGAAGACAGATGCGCTGGCAAATTATACGCAGTTAAACAACAAGCGTATGAAACGGTGGGACAAAACCCTGAAGGTATCGGACGAGATAAAAAATAAGCTTGTAAAATTACAGCAAAAAACTACCTGGTTGGTGTTAACGGAGAGCTGGTGTGGTGATGCTTCGCCAAGTTTGCCCGTAATGAATAAGATGGCAGAATTAAGTACAAATCTTGATATAAAAATTGTTTTAAGAGATGAGAACCTTGATTTAATGGATTTGTTTTTGACCAATGGCTCACAATCCATACCCAAGTTAATCGCAATGGATTCAAATAGTCATCGCATTATTGGGGAATGGGGTCCAAGATCAACCATGGCCACTAAAATAGTAGAAGATTATAAGGCGCTTCATGGCAAATTAAGCCCTGAACTTAAGCAAGACTTGCAAGTATGGTACAATACTGATAAAGGGCAAGATATTCTGAACGATTTGGCTGCCCTACTTACTTTGAAATAGGTACGTGATGGTACCTTTTTGTTGTGCTTTGGTTGCTGAGCTAAACTGCGCTTTTAAAGCATAGTTTATGGCATTCTGAATTAGGCAATAATCTGTAGTGGTTGAGCTTTTTTCGTTTAAATAAGCTTCATATACGCCTCCATTTGAATCTACTTCTATATTAATAACCACTTTACCACCGCGCAAACAGGTGTAAATTGGTGGCGGAAGGTCATAGGCGTTTCTATCGACCAGTGAGAAAGAAATAGAAGTACGTTTGTCTTTGAGCGTATTGGTAAATTCTTTCTTCTGTGCTTCTTTTTCACCAAGCTGTTCTTTACGTTCTTTGCGTTTTTTTGCCAATTCTTTAAGGTTGGCAGCATAGCCAGATGCATTGCTTAAAAAATCTTTGGAGTTTTCGCTCATCTCGCGTTCTTCCATGATTTCATCCAAGGTTTTCAAGGGCTCAGGTTCTCCAACACTCGGTTTTGCCGTTTCATTAAAGGCCATATGGCTTTTGATAGGGTCCGCATTATTGGCCAATTCTTCTAAACGCTTTTCTTCTTCTTGTAATAACTCTTCAATCACTTCATCAGCAAGTGCCATTTCAATAACATACTCTTCAGCTTGCTTACCACCCAAACGAATACTGTAGAGCATCAATAGGATGATAGCCATCGAAAAGACGGTGATCAATAGCGATAATTGCTTTCTATTCAGGTTCATGGTGATACTATAACCGCAATTTCATAAAAATATTTCATCCTTTTGCGAGGAAGGAATACGTAAAGAGTCAAAGGATATTCATGCTTTGATTGATAAGCTTTCCTTAAAAACCTCTGGACTTATGGCATTATTTACGTTGTAACTACCAATTTTGGTTCTTTTCAAAGCGGTTAGATGCCCTCCAGATTTTAAGGCTTTCCCAAAATCATACGCTAATGAACGTATATAGGTGCCTTTACTGCATACAATCCTAAAATCGACCTCAGGCATTCGTATGGCTGTAATTTCAAATTCTGAAATGCTTACTTTTCTTGTTTTAATCTCAACTTCTTTTCCTTCTCTGGCGAACTCATAAAGGCGTTTACCATCTTTTTTAAGTGCTGAGAATATGGGAGGTTTTTGGTCAATTTCCCCTAAGAATGAAGAAGTGGTTTCTTTAATTAGGGAATCCGTGATATGGTCTGTGGCAAAAATTTGATCAATTTCTGTCTCTAAGTCGTAAGAAGGTGTTGTGGCGCCAATTGTAAAAGTACCGGTATATTCCTTTTCTTGTCCTTGAAGTTCTGGTATTCGTTTGGTGTATTTGCCCGTGCAGATAATCAATAGGCCTGTCGCCAATGGATCTAAAGTTCCAGCATGTCCAATTTTAAACTTTTTAAGGTTAAACCTTTTTCGTATGGCCCATTTTAAAGCATTCACTGCTTGAAAAGAAGTCCAGCCTAAAGGCTTGTCTATAAGTAGGGTTTGACCTTCTAAAAAGTCTTTTTCCGTCATTACACCACGGTTAACGGTCTAACAAAATAATGGATGAGTATAATGGCAATACCAACGATAATTCGGTAATATCCAAATATTTTAAATCCGTTTTTACTTAAAAAGGTAATGAAGGTTTTGATTGCTAAAAGCGCAACCAAGAATCCGACCACATTACCAATAATCAATAGGTTAATTTGTTCTCCTGTCAAGGTAAGACCTGCATTATAATAATCATAACTTTTCTTCAATGTAGCACCAAGCATGGTAGGTACGGCCAAAAAGAAAGAAAACTCAGCTGCTGCGGTTCTGGATAGTTTTTGTGACATACCCCCAACAATACTCGCACCACTTCTTGAAACCCCTGGTATCATCGCCAGGCACTGAAAAAATCCGATTTTAAGTGCGGTTACATAAGAAATATCCGTTTCTTCAGCATCACCAAACCAATCATCAACTTTAAGTAGGATAAAGCCACCAATCACTAACGAAACAGCAACGGTAATAGGGCTTTCAAGTAGTTCATCAATAACATCACTAAAAAGGAGGCCTAACACTACCGCAGGAAGAAAGGCAACAAAAAGTTTGTAATAGAAATCGAGACTTTGAAAAAAACGTTTAAAATAAAGTACCACTACGGAAAGGATGGTTCCTAACTGAATCACAATGGTAAAGAGTTTTGTAAAATCTTCTTGGGCAATGCCAAAAATGGAAGATACGATAATCATATGCCCAGTTGACGAAACGGGCAAATATTCTGTCAAGCCTTCAATAATGGCAAGTACAACTGCTTGAAAAGTATCCAAATTTTAGTTCTTTTTTTTGTTAGGATTTAATAAGATGGCATAAATCTGAATGCCCAAACCAATAAGAATCAAGGTAGGAGCCAAACGAATTCTTCTAAAATTGTAGATTTCAGGGTTGAAAACGTTAGGGTCATCGCTACCGCCTCCGGCCATCAAAATGAAACCTAATGTAATAAGGCCCAATCCGATAAATAAAAAAGTGTAGTTCTTTTTTTGAAAGATAAATTCCATCTTTGGTTTTTGTTCTGTCTTATTTTTCTTACTCATAACGGAAAAATTACTTTTTTGTTTTATGAATTCTTAGTAATACAAATCGTCTGTTCTCAGATTCAGAAAGCGTTGGGTAGCAAAATAGGTGCTCAGGTATGAAATTAAGATGCCCAGTATTAGTACCCCAGCAAAAAGAATGACCAATACCGTAATATCTTGAAAAAGATTCAATTCAGGAAAGTTAGCGTCTACATAGTAAAGTACAATAGCAAGAGCCAATACCGCCAGTAAGGAACCAAAAATTCCTAGTTTAAGATTTGTGGTGATAAAAGGTTTTCTAATGAATTTTTTAGTGGCACCTACCATTTGCATGGTTTTGATAATAAAGCGTTTAGAGTAAATAGATAACCGTATGGAACTATTGATGAGCAACACGGCAATTACAGTAAAAATAGCACTAGCTATTAAAATCCATAAACTCATTTTCTTCACATTATCCGTTAAAAGGGATAGTAATGGTTTGTCATAACTCACTTCATCTACATAGGTTTTTGAACTGAGGGTAGTGGCAATCTCTTCGACTTGTTCTGGTGAAACAAAAGCTGCTTTTAAATTGACATCAACGGAATTTTTTAAAGGATTATAACCCAGAAATTCTTGAAAATTCTCGCCAATATCTTCGCTATATTGTTCTGCTGCGTCTTCTTTGGAAACATAAACGGCAGATTTGGTATACTCGGCCATGACCAAACTTTTTTGTAGTTGGTCAATTTCAACTGGTTTAGCGTTGTCCTTTAAAAAAACAGATATTGTAATCTGTTCTTTAAAATGGTCCCCTAACTTTTTGGTATTCAATACCAACATTCCTAAAATTCCTAAAAGAAAAAGCACCAGAGCGATACTCAACACTACGGAAAAGTAGGATGAAATCAAGCGTCTTCTCTGATACCGTTCAATATATTGCGCCATATTGCAAAATTGATGTGTAAAAATAGAAAAGTAAATCGGTTTTAAAGGGATTACCACTATTTTTGCGCATTAGAAAAAAGCTTTTGTGCTGTGCTGGTATAACAGGCTTTTCCATGAGTAAACGTAACTCGACCATGGTCGACGGTACAGGTGGATAAATTAAAAATGAGATTGGATGAACTACGATTTTAAAGAAATCGAACAAAAATGGCAGCAGTATTGGGCTAAGAATGAAACATTTAAAGCAGCCTCGCCCAACCCTTCCCAAGGAGGGGCGCAGCCTAAGCCTAAGTATTATGTGCTATCCATGTTTCCTTACCCTTCTGGTGCAGGTTTACATGTAGGCCATCCGCTAGGGTATATTGCCGGTGATATTTATGCACGCTACAAAAAACATAAAGGGTTTAATGTTTTGCATCCTATGGGATATGATTCTTTTGGGCTACCCGCAGAACAGTACGCCATTCAAACGGGTCAGCACCCCGCAATTACAACAGAAACCAATATTAATCGCTACCGTGAGCAACTAGACCGGTTAGGTTTTTCTTTTGATTGGAGCCGTGAGGTACGTACCTCGAACCCTGATTACTATAAATGGACCCAGTGGATTTTCATACAATTGTTCAACTCATGGTACAATAAGGATGCAGATAAAGCAGAAGCTATTGAAACCTTGATTGTAAGGTTTGAAAAAGAAGGAAATACGACTGTAAATGCAGCTTGTGATGATGATATAACTGCTTTTTCAGCTATGCAATGGAATGCTTTTTCGGCTAAAGAAAAGCAGCAACTATTGCTAAAATATAGATTGACCTATTTGGCTGATGCTGAGGTAAACTGGTGCCCCGCTTTGGGTACTGTTTTGGCAAATGATGAAATTGTCAACGGCGTGTCAGAACGTGGAGGGCATCCTGTAGTTCGTAAAAAGATGACCCAATGGATGATGCGTATCACTGCTTATGCGCAACGTTTGTTAGATGGTTTGGCAACGATTGATTGGCCACAACCATTGAAGGATTCACAGACGAATTGGATAGGTCGTTCTCAGGGAGCAGAAGTAGAGTTCAGGGTTCAGGGTTCAGAATTCAGAATCTCTGTTTTTACGACTCGCCCCGATACCATTTTCGGAGCCTCATTTATGACCTTGGCCCCTGAACAC
>CAYGUO010000083.1:0-13334 GCA_964353095.1 uncultured Flavobacteriaceae bacterium
ATATCTTGCTGGTCTTTTAAAAGTGGAGGCGTGAAGAAGCCCGCTTCATTTGTAGGTTTTGATTTTTTAAGACGTTTTACCAAAAAAGTATTTACAATAGGCAAATCATCCAACCATGTTAATTTATCATCTTCAAAATATTCATAGATTTTTTCATTGGGTGCTATGATTTCTTTAAATAAAGTGATGATAAATTCCACATCTTTTTCGTAGCTATCTTTTGTAGAAAGCATGTATTTGTTGTACACGCGGCTAGCAATGATTTCTTTATAAAGAATCTTCACGTACTCTTCGTTTAAGTACCAGTTTTGAATCTTTTTATTTGCTAAAATTTCTTTTAGAGAAGCATCTTCTTTTAGCTGTAAAAGCAGTCTGTTATTGATGAATTTTGCTTTGAAAGGATATTCGTTTTCATCGGCCACATATTTTGTAGTAGCGTGCACAACGTGCTTATTGGCCATGCTATGTATCTCATTAAGCAAACTGAGCATTAACAAATAGAGGGTGTACATGTTCTCAATGCTAAACTTCAAAAACTTTTCTTGCTTTTCAAGGGAATCATCTTTTGATTGAATAAGTGCATAAACGCACTGCATTACTTTTACTCTAATATGCCTTCTGGTAAGCATTATGAAAGAACTTTTAAGGTTTGGTCAAATACAAAGTGTAAAAGTAAGCTTATATTTTCAAGTTGCACCACAGGCGCGGTCTATCTTATCAGTTTTATAACGTTAGTTTCTATGTCAAACCCATATCTTTGACACTTTGTCTTACAAAAATTAATTCCTTCTTTTTTGATGAAAGAACTTAAGCATTTAAATAAGTACTTTAAAAAGTACAAGTGGAAATTACTTTTAGGTATAATCATCACTGTAATTGCGCGAGTATTTTCATTAATAATGCCCTCTTACGTTAGTAAATCTGTTGATACCATCAAAGAATTTGCAGATGGTAACCTAAGTGGCTCCGTTGCAAAAGAATCCTTATTTGAATACATACTTATTATAATTGTTGCAGCATTATTCTCTGGGCTTTTTACTTTTTTAATGCGCCAAACCATAATTAACGTATCCCGCTATATTGAGTACGATTTAAAGAACGAAGTTTTTGATCATTATCAATTTTTGAATCTTAATTTTTACAAACGCAATCGCATTGGTGATTTGATGAATCGTATCAGTGAAGATGTAACACAAGTTCGTATGTATGGTGGTCCTGCCGTAATGTATGGCATTAATGCCCTAACCCTATTTGCTTGCTTGATACCGTTAATGTTTATCAAAGCTCCAACAATTGCTTTTTACACTTTAATTCCGTTACCTATTTTATCGGTATTGATTTACCAGATAAGTAAAATCATCCATAAAAGAAGTACAAAGGTTCAAGAATACCTATCTACATTATCAACGTTTACACAAGAATCATTTTCGGGAGTCTCCGTAATTAAGGCCTATAGTCTTGAAGGTCAGGTAAACAATGATTTAACCAACCTTGCCATAGAAGGTAAAGACACCAGTATGGATTTGGCAAAAGTAAATGCTTGGTTTTTTCCATTGATGATATTACTGATTGGTATCAGTAATATTTTTGTCATCTATATTGGCGGAAGACAATACATTCAAGGTGAAATAAGTCTTGGCGTCATCGCGGAATTTATATTATACGTAAACATGCTCACTTGGCCGGTTGCCGTTGTTGGCTGGCTAACCTCCATTGTGCAGCGGGCGGAAGCTTCTCAAAAACGCATCAATGAGTTTTTAAAAGAGCAGCCAACAATTAAAAACGAAATTGAACAGCAAACAAAAGTCAACGGAAAAATTGAGTTTAAAAACGTCTCTTTCACCTATGAGGACACCAATATTGAGGCACTTAAAGATATTTCATTTACAATCAACCCAGGTGAAACAATTGCCATTTTGGGAAAAACCGGGGCTGGCAAATCGACTATTTTAGATTTAGTAGCTCGCCTTTATGATGTTCACAACGGTGAAATATTAGTGGATGACACGCCTATTCAAAATATAAATTTAAACAGTTTAAGAAGTGCTATTGGTGCAGTGCCACAAGATGCCTTTCTGTTTTCAGATACCATAGAGAACAATATCCGGTTTGGTAAAGAAGACGCTTCAAAAGAAGAGATTATTACGGTAGCCAAAAATGCTGTTGTGCATGAAAATATTGTTGATTTCACAAAACAATATGATACCATTTTAGGGGAGCGTGGCATTACTTTAAGCGGTGGACAAAAGCAGCGGGTTTCTATAGCGCGAGCGCTTTTAAAAGATCCAAAAATCTATCTTTTTGATGACTGTCTCTCTGCTGTTGATACCGAAACGGAAGAAGAAATTCTCAAGAATTTAAAACAAGCCTCACAAGATAAAACCACCATGATTGTTAGTCATAGGGTTTCTTCCGCGAAAAACGCTGATAAAATACTGATACTGGATCATGGAACTATTTTACAAGAAGGAACACATGAGGAATTGAATGCAAAAGAAGGGTATTATAAGCAACTATACCTTGACCAATTGGCTGATAAAGAATGATGAAAAAGTTGCTGGATACGCTTTTTTTTTACATTTTTGAAAGAATAATCAAGTTCCCCTAATTAAACACTAGACCTATATGAGTGACAAAGATTTAATGGATCAGGAAGAGATTTACTCCAAAGTTTTACGAGCCGGCCGAAGAACTTATTTTTTTGATGTTAGAAGCACAAAGGCTGGAGACTACTATTTAACCATAACTGAAAGTAAAAAATTTACACATGATGACGGTTCTTTTCATTACAAAAAGCACAAGATTTATTTGTACAAAGAAGATTTTCACGCTTTCAAAGACATTATGGAAGAAATGATGGATTATATCATTGATGAAAAAGGCACTGAGGTAATATCAGAACGCCATCAAAAAGATTTCAAAAAAGAGGAAGAAGAATCTAGCGATGCTACCGAAGAAGGTGGAGCTTCCTCTGGCAGCTTTACCGACGTTAATTTTGATGATATTTAAATAAACGTTAAAATAATTACAACAAACGACCTGTTTAAGCAGGTCGTTTTTTATTTTTAAAGACGACTAATTCAAACACCTTAAAATGAAAAAAATACTACTATTCGTTTTTACCATGATTACCTTTTCGGGTTTGGCCCAACAAAAAGTAAGTTTAGATTATTATTTACCCCAAAACATTAGTTACGACGAATCAATTCCAACACCAGCCGATGTTATTGGCCACGAGGTAGGTGAATGGCACGTAACCCATGATAAACTTATGTTTTATATGCAAACACTGGCAAAAGCGAGTGACCGCATAACGATTGAAACAAGAGGTGAGACTTTTGAAGGCAGACCCATTTTATTACTAACGGTTACTTCACCTAAAAACCATCAGAACATTGAACAGATTAGAAAAGACCATATTGCTTTGAGCGAAAATGGCTCTAGCAGCATGAACACTTCCAATATGCCCATAGTGGTCTATCAAGGTTTTTCTATTCATGGTAATGAACCAAGCGGTTCTAATGCTTCATTAGCTTATGCTTATTATTTAGCGGCTGCCAAAGGCGCCGAAATTGAAGCAAAGCTAGACAACATGGTGATTTTATTGGACCCCAGTTTTAATCCTGATGGATTACAACGCTTCGCTTATTGGGCAAATACCAATCGTAGTATCAACCTCAACCCTGACACCAATGATCGAGAGTATTCAGAGGTTTGGCCAGGAGGTAGAACAAATCACTATTGGTTTGACATGAACCGTGATTGGTTGCCGGTTCAATTACCAGAAAGTAGGGCTAGAATAAAAACTTTTCATAAGTGGCTGCCCAATATCTTAACGGACCACCATGAAATGGGCACCAATTCTACTTTTTTCTTTCAACCTGGCGAACCAACAAGGGTAAATCCTTTAACACCAAAAATCAATCAAGAGTTAACAGCAGAAATTGGCACCTACCATGCAAAAGCTTTGGACAAAATTGGCTCTCTTTATTATTCAGAAGAGAACTATGACGACTACTATTATGGCAAAGGCTCTACTTTTCCCGATGTAAACGGCAGTATCGGAATTCTTTTTGAGCAAGGTAGTTCGCGTGGTCATATTCAAGAAAGTGAAAACGGAATCCTAACTTTTCCTTTTACCGTTCGCAATCAATTTACTACGGCACTATCCACCATAGAAGCTGCAGAAAATATGCGCAGTAAAATTTTGGACTACCAACGAAAGTTTTATTCGGATGTTAAAAACGAAGCTGCCAGAAGCAAAACAAAAGGTTTTGTTTTTGGTGATAGTAAAGATGCTGCAAAGACTTGGCATTTAGCCGAAATATTGAACAGGCACAAAATTAAGTTTCATGAATTGGCAAACGACGCTACCATTGGCGGAAAGGCCTATAAAAAAGGAGCGAGTTATATTGTTCCCATGAATCAAAAAAACCCAAGGTTAGTTCAGGCAATGTTTGAAAAACGAACCACCTTTACAGATAGTCTTTTCTACGATATTTCTGCATGGACCTTTCCTCTTTCCTTTAATGTTGACTATTCAGAATTGAGCTCTCTGGCGAATGCAGGTGCTGAAATTACCGATTTCAAACCTTTGATGGGTGCAGTTAGTGGTCAAAGCAATTATGCCTATTTGTTTGAATGGCATGAGTATTACACTCCAAAAGCATTAAACGCCATTCTTGAAAAGGGTTTACGTGCGAAAACAGCTAAATCTCCTTTTTCGTTAGAAGGAAAGCAATATGACTACGGCACCATAATGATTCCTGTACAGAATCAAACATTGGATGCAAAAGAACTCTACAATTTTTTAAATCAAATAGCAAAAGAAAGTCATATCAACATTACTGCAGTTTCTACAGGACTTACCAAGGGAATTGATTTAGGAAGTAATGATTTTGACCCTGTTAAAAAACAGCGCGTGGCCATATTAGTAGGTGATGGTATTCGCTCTTATGATGCTGGCGAGATATGGCACCTTTTTGATACACGATATGATATGAAAATCACCAAATTGGATACCCGAAACCTAAGTGGTGTTGATTTGAGTCGCTATACTGACTTAATCGTACCTAGTGGTTGGGGTAGTAACCTGGTCAATAAGGCTAGCACAGATAAAATTAAAGAGTGGGTAAAAGATGGTGGTACGGTTATCGGATTTAGAAACGCTGCGAATTGGTTCAATAAAAATGAGTTCATGAAACTAGAAATGAAAAAAGATACGCTAGTGGCCAAAAATATTTCATTTGAACAACGAGGAGACTTTTTAGGTGCTCAAGTAACTGGTGGAGCGATTTTTGAAGCGGAGTTAGACCGCTCCCATCCCGTGAATTATGGATATAAAAACGATAAAATTTCACTCTTCAGAAACACCAACATCTATATCAAACCAGATAAGAATAGCTACAATAACCCTATTCAATACACCAACAACCCTTTACAGAGCGGTTATATTTCAGAAGAAAATTTAGAGCTAATTAAAAATAGCGTGCCTTTTAAAGCGAAAAGAATGGGTAAAGGCCGTGTGATATTATTTACGGATAACACGAATTTTAGAGCTTTTTGGTATGGCACCAATAAATTATTGATGAACGCTATTTTCTTTGGGAAGATGATGTAGCAAGACCTAGCTTGACCAGCAATAAATTTAAAGCAGCATGACCTAGTATACAGAGACATGCTGCTTTTATGTTATAGGTATAGGCCATAACAATAAAGCATGCCAAATAAAACAGAGGATAAACCAACATTGCAAACCCAAACCGAAATGTACCCATAAACTCTTGCTCTGGCACTTTTGGTTTTACAAAAATCCTCCAAATAAAAACAATGGGGAAGTTGATCATGTAAAACAATAATTTTCTGAAACCAGTAAAAACCGAAGTGCTCATCTTTGGCAAATTCCCTACTTCTGGCAAGCCGTTATCCAAATAACTATTTATTGCTTCTGGCTTGAGGTAATCCAGGTTGTGCTCATCTAAATTGGCCACTACAGTGTCATATTCACTATCATTTTCAATATGCGTTGTAAGTGTTTTAAGCCCTTCTGCAACGGCAGTTTTCAAATTATGGATACTTTCATTTGGATTATCGGACAGTACGGCTTGAACCCTAATTGCCTTTCCAAAACACAACAGGGCTTGGTCACCCAACTCGGTCGGATTTTGATGATTCTGCCCAATAGGTACCAAATACAAATCAAGGTTTTTATTTTGTTCCAAAGCTTTGAATACTATTCTGGTAAAACCCTTGCTCAAAGGCCTAATCCGGCGTTTTAGATTATGATTGGCTTCCGGAAAAATCAAAATGGACTCGCCCTTATTGAGCAATTCGCCACAGGTATTAAAAACCGCTTCATTATTGGTGAGTGAGGCCTTACCATCGCGCAACCTGAAGATGGGTATCATTTGCACAAAATGAAATAAAGGACTTAAAATTCGATTTTTAAAAATATCAGCTCTGGCCAAGAACCAAGGCTTTCTTTTGCATCGTGTTGCAATCAAAAGTACATCTAACAATGCGTTTTGGTGGTTAGATAAGAAAAGTATGGGTTTATCTTTGGGAATAGTGTCAAGCCCTTTTACTGCTATCTTGTTATAATAAAAATATAGCCCAAGGCTTATCCAATTTTTTAAAAAAGAGTATCCAAATCTTTTCAAACTGTTTCCTTTTTTTGACTTGGCTCATATCCCCAAAAACCAGCAAGAATAAGTCCTGAAATTAAATGCCAAATACCCCAAAACGCCGTTAATATGGCCATACCTCCCAATCCATCAAAAAAGGTAAATATCAATAGTAATCCAAGGCCTGAGTTTTGTATTCCAGTTTCAATAGTAATACTGCGGATATTCTCTTTTGAAAAACCCATCGCTTTTGCCAATGAAAACCCAGTCAAGAAAGCCACAATGTTATGTAACAACACCAACCAAAAAACGTACAGCACATAGTCCATAAAAATAGCTTTGTTTTTATACAGGGCTAAAAATATCAGTACTACAAAAAACACTAAAGAGCCTATTTTAAAAAACTTGGCCAAACGATGCGCCAGTTTAGGCCGTACATAATTGACGGCCATACCTAATAGCAAAGGCAACCCCAATAATAATGATACCAGTTTTACCATTTCCATTGGTGCAATGGCCACTTCTTTTAAGATGTTTGCCGTGGGCGGGTATAGACCACCCCAAAACTGAAGGTTCAACGGTGTCATAAAAATAGCCAACAAGGTAGCAATGGCCGTTAGCGTTACTGAGAGTGCTGAATTACCTTTGGCCAAATGGGTTATAAAATTAGAAATATTACCCCCGGGACAAGCGGCTACCATAAACATGCCCAAGGCAATGCTGGGTAACGGATCTACCAACCAAACCAATAAAAAAGTAATTATGGGAAGTAAAATAAATTGACTGAATACCCCCGTCAAAACCAACTTGGGCCTTTGTAACAATTGTTTAAAATCATTGACCCGTATTTCCAAAGCAATGCCAAACATGACCAATGCCAAAGCCAAATTCAGCGTCCAAAGGGTGTTTGAATCAAAATTGATATGGATCGTGTCTATAAGATGTTCCAAAAACAAAACTTTATAAACAGCAATATACTCTAACTTTCTTTGACTGTAATATTAGGATACAGCAACAATGCGGTGGATACTGTTTTTTTAATCTAACGAAAACGCCGGTCCAATCTCGAGTTACTTAAAATCGTGTTTAATTTCTTATCTTTTACCAGACTAAACGTAAACGCACCTCCTTTGAAAAATATATTGAAATCCTTTCTGTTTATCCCACTTGTTTTTACTAGTGTTTTTGCACAAGAAAAATCAAATCTTGAACTAATTGATATTTTTGATATGGAGTATATCTCTGACCCTCAAATATCTCCTGATGGCAGTCAAATACTTTATGTACGCAATTTTAAAGATGTGATGACCGATAAAAACCTATCCAATATTTGGATGGCCAATTTTGATGGATCCAACAATAGGCCCATTACCATAGGGAATCACAGTGATTTTTATCCAAGATGGTCACATGATGGCAAAAAAATCATTTTCAAATCGAACATGACCGACAATAGAATGAAACTCTATCTCATGTGGATAGATTCTAGAGAAGTAGTGGTATTGACCAACACGCCAAAAGCACCAGGAGAAGTATCATGGTCGTATGATGATGAACATCTTGCCTTCAATATGTTTGTGCCAAAAGCGGATACCCCTTTCCTTAAAATGCCTACCAAGCCAGAAGGGGCAAACTGGAATACCCCACCAACATACATTGACAAGCTTAATTACAGGGGTGACGGTCAAGGTTATTTAAAATCTGGAAACAACCAATTGTTCACCTTATCCATTGATGGTGGAACACCAAAACAGCTTACGGATTCTGACTTTGACCATGGTACGCCAATTTGGTCCAAAGATGGCACAAGCCTTTATTTTTCAGCAAATTTTAATCCTGATGAAGCTTTTGAACCCAACAATAGTGAACTGTATGAGCTGAATATATTGAACAAAAAAATAAAAGCACTCACTAATAGATATGGCCCTGACAACAACCCAAAACTATCCCCAAATGGCACTAAAATTGCCTATACGGGTCTTGATGATAAGCTATTGGGCTATCAATTGAACAATGCTTATGTCATGGATCTATCCACTGGGGAGTCAAAGGAACTTGCTGCAGATTTTGATAGAAATATTGACAATATCCAATGGGCAGGCGACGGTGAAGGACTCTATTTTCAATATCATGATAAAGGAGATACCAAAATAGGACACCTTAGCCTGCAGGGAAAAGTAACCGAAAAAGTCAGTGGCTTGGGCGGTCTTTCTTTAGGGCGACCCTACAATGCCGCTCAATACTCCGTGTCTGAAAATGGCAGACTGGCCTATACCAAAGGAACCCCGGAACATCCAGCTGACTTGGCGGTAAATGATAAAAAAGGTAATAGGCGATTGACATTTGTAAATGATGATGTGTTTTCGTTTCGAAACTTGGGTGCTGTTGAAGAATTATGGTGGGAGTCTTCTTATGACCAACGTAAAATTCAAGGTTGGGTAGTTACGCCACCTAATTTTGATCCAAACAAAAAATACCCGATGATACTTGAAATTCATGGTGGGCCTTTTTTAAGTTATGGATCCGTTTATTCAGCAGAAATTCAAGCATTTGCTGCAGCTGGTTACGTCGTACTTTATACTAACCCAAGAGGCAGTGCAAGTTACGGGGAAGAATTTGGCAACCTGATTCATCACGATTACCCAAATCATGATTATGAAGATTTGATGTCCGGTGTCGATGCTGTAATCGCTAAGGGTTTTATAGATGATAAAAATCTTTTTGTTACCGGAGGTAGTGGTGGTGGTGTACTCACGGCATGGATTGTGGGAAAGACCGACAGGTTTAAAGCAGCGGTAGTAGCAAAACCGGTCATCAATTGGACCAGTTTTGTACTATATGCCGATAGTCCTGCATTCTTTGCAAAGTATTGGTTTGGCAAAAAGCCATGGGAAGATCCAGAAAGTTATTTTAAACGATCCCCCCTATCCTATGTTGCCAATGTTACCACACCCACCATGTTGCTCACAGGAGAACAAGATTATCGCACTCCCATTGCAGAGTCAGAGCAGTTTTATGCCGCCTTAAAACTAGAAGGGGTAGAAACTGCCATGGTTCGTATACCAGGTGCATCACATGGTATTGCCAACAGACCAAGTAACCTCATTGCTAAAATGGCAAGTGTTTTGGCTTGGTTTGATAAGTACAAAGAATAGTTATTTACCCTTTCCTATGAGAAATCCTAATTGCTTAGCAGCGGTATTTTTATTGTTTGCCGTATTCTTTAATTTTTCAATAACGGCACAGTCTGTTACAAATACCACCACTTCATACGATGATTTGGTGCGTCTTTTTAACGATTGGAGAAACTTTGAAGAACCACCAAAATTAAACGCTGCTCCGGATTACACAAAAGCAACTTTTCAAAAACGCTGGCCAACTTTTAAAGCATTGCAGGCCAAATTAATCGCTTTAGACACGACCGATTGGAAAACCAGCCATAAAGTAGATTGGTATTTGGTATGGGCAGAAATGAATGGATATGATTTTAATCACAACATATTAAAACCTTGGGTGCGTGACCCAGCTTATTATAAAGTACTTTGGATGCATCGAAGCGATGTGCCTGCGCATGAAGGCCCAACCAACCATGCAACCCTAGAAATTTGGACCTATAATTTTCCTCTTGATAAAGCTGCGACACAAAAAATAATCTCCAAACTAAAAGTGATTCCTGAGTTTTACACCCAAGCAAGACAAAACTTAACGGGCAACGCAAAAGATTTATGGCTTACCGGTATTCGTGATATTCGCACCCAGTCCATAAATTTAAAAGCGATTCGCGAATGGGATAACATAAAAAACAACAGTAAGTTAGTTGATGCCATTGATACCGCTATTGGGGCAACGAACGAATTTGTGAATTGGCTTGAAATAGAGGGTAAAAACAAAACCGGCCCCTCTGGTATTGGCAAAGAAAACTATACTCGGTATTTACAAAATGTACATCTAGTCCCTATGACGTGGGAAGACGAAGTACAACTTTTAAAACGAGAACTTGCCAGGGCTTGGTCTGCCTTAAAACTAGAAGAACACAGAAACAGAAACCTACCAGCATTGAAAGCCGCAACTACGCCTGAGGCGTTTGCCCAAATGACCAAAAAAGCTGCAAACAAGCTTTTAACATTTTTGGATGAAGAAAAAATCGTAACCGAAAAAGATTACTTTAAACCAGCTCTCTATGCACATTTAGGAAATTTTGTGCCTGAAGAAGAACGCAATTTTTTTGAAATAGGCAGGCACTATAATGCAGGCCCACTATATTCCCATTTTTACCATTGGTTTGAATTGGCGCGTATGGACAATGAACCCCATAGCAGTCAAATTAGAAAAGGCCCTTTACTTTATAATATTTTTGATTCTAGAAACGAGGGTACGGCAACAGCTGTTGAAGAAATCTTTATGGATGCTGGGCTTTATGATGACAACCCAAGAGTTCGTGAAATTGTTTATATCATGATTGCACAACGCGCAGCTAGGGGTTTAGGTTCCCTGTATGCACATGCGAATGAAATGACCATGGAAGAAGCAGGTGGAATCCATTCTGAATTTACCCCTAGGGGCTGGATGAAAACGGAAAAAGAACTATTAATTTTTGAGCAGCACCTGTACCTTAGGCAACCAGGGTACGGCACAAGCTACATCACAGGAAAGTATTTGTTAGAAGCTGCCATGGCAGATTTTGCCAAAATGAAAGAAGCCAATAACGAAGCATTCCACCTTAAAGACTTTTTTGATCAATTAAATGCTATTGGCAATATCCCCATTAGTTTAGGGCATTGGCAGATGACTGGTGTTGATGACCAAATCAAGCAACTTCATCAACAAAAATAACTGCTGGCACTTTCCCAAAAATGGGATGAAGGCTTTTAAATTCGTATTCTAATTCAATTAAATATGGCACGCACTCCTAGCAATATGATACCATTGGGCACTAAAGCCCCAGATTTTTCACTGTTTGATACCGTTAGCGGTCAAACTTTGAGCTTACAAGAATTAAGAGGGGAAAAGGGAACGGTAATCCTATTTATTTGCAATCATTGTCCATTTGTTATACATGTAAACCCTGAAATTGCAAGATTGGGAACGGAATACCAAAACAAGGGCATTGGTTTTATTGCAATATCAAGTAACGACGTGAATAACTATCCGCAAGACGCCCCCCATTTAATGACCAAAGTAGCCAAAGAGGCAGGCTATTCTTTTCCCTATTTATATGATGTGAAACAAGAAGTGGCCAAAGCCTATGATGCCGCGTGTACACCAGATTTTTATTTATTTGACAGGGATTTAGAATTAGTTTATCGGGGACAATTAGATGATTCTAGACCGGGCAACCATCTTCCCTTAAACGGAAATGACTTAAGAAATGCCCTAGAAGCCTTACTGAGGGGCAATCCTGTTTTGGACGATCAAAAACCTAGTATTGGCTGTAATATTAAATGGATACCCTAATGCAGATGGTTTATTAAACGTTGATAGATGAAATTAAATGCAGCAGAAGCACTAAAAACACTTGCAAGCCAAAACACCCCATTTTTAAACCTAATTGAACACGGAACTTTGGCCATAGCAATGTACAAGCCCCAAAAAATGGACGTGCAAAAACCCCATAAGCGAGATGAAGTTTATAGCATCATTTCAGGTAGTGGTATATGTATCAATGGGGAAGAAAAAGTAGCTTTTGGTTCGGGTGATTTTTTATTTGTTCCCGCTGGTGCGGTGTATGGTTTTGAAAATTTTACAGAAGATTTTGCTACTTGGGTACTTTTTTATGGGCCTGAAGCAGGCAAACCAAGCTCATGTTTCTTATGACTATTAATTTTGCACCAGTTACGGAAGAAAATCTATCGCGTTACATCACAGTTGGCATACAGTCGTATCGAGAGCATTATGAACATCTTTGGCAACAATCTGACCCTACGCCGTTTATTGAAGCATATCTTACTAAAACAGCGGTTAAAAAGGCCTTAACGGACCCCAATCAACTATTCTACCTCATTACTACAACAGAAAAAGACATTGGTATTCTCAATATCACCTTAAATTCCAAAAAAGGATTCTTCTTATCCGCAAACAATTTACTGCTTAACAAAATATACCTATTAAAGGCCTATTCGGCTATTGGAGTGGGTTCAAAAACCCTCCAGTTTGTATATGAATTGGCGGTAGCACATCAAAAAGATGTGGTGTGGCTTTATGCCATGAAAAAAGGAAAACCGATACAATTTTATAAAAAACACGGCTATACCATTATTAAAGAAGCAGAAATAGAACTCCCTAAGGTGCTTGATGAAGAAAAAGAAATGTGGTTAATGGCAAAAAAAATGGATAATCCGTTTTAAAGGTTGGAAAGTTCAAGGTTTAAAATTCATCTAGATGTCATCTTACTGCTACCGAATGCCTTTAAACAGGCTCATTACCAATTTTCGCTCTCTATTAGTTTTTCAATATGCGCAAAATGATGACTTCCGTGCCAAGCATATCTTCCAATATTTTCAGCAAGCGTTGTCTCTTGGTTACCATCCGGATGGGTAAATTTTCTCTGTAGATCCCCACTTGAAAGCCCTTTTAATAAATATACCAATTTGGCATGTATCGCGCTCAAATGCGCTAACGATAATTCTATGGGTGCTGTTTTGGCGTCAAAAAGATTCGCCCATTCTTTCTCTAAATAAGGTTTAATGATAGGGTTATCTTCAGTCAACGCCC
>CAYGUO010000084.1:0-13099 GCA_964353095.1 uncultured Flavobacteriaceae bacterium
TAGTGTGTCCATATCTTGATTTTAGCGCAAATATAATCTTACCATTATAATATTTTCATCAATTTTAAATGCTTAACAATTTTAGGGTTATTTTTGCCAAAATTTCAAGATTGGCTCGAATATTGGCTTTGGATTACGGAAAGGTTAGAACAGGGATAGCAGTTACTGATGAGATGCAGTTGATTGCCTCAGGTCTAACAACCGTTTTAACTAAAGATTTATTGAATTTTTTAAAAGAGTATTTGGCCAATGAAAAAGTGGAACAAATTATTTTGGGAGAACCTAAACAAATGGATGGTTCTGCCTCAGAATCGGAAACTTTGATTCAGCCCTTTTTAAAAAAACTTGAAAAATGGTTTCCTGATACCAAAATTGAAAGACAAGATGAACGATTTACCTCTAAAATGGCCGTGCAAAGTATGTTGGTCGGAGGGATGAAAAAGAAAAAAAGGCAAGATAAAGCCTTGATTGATGAGATTAGTGCAACCCTGATTTTACAGTCTTATCTCGAAAGAATTTAAAATTATGATAGTACCCATAGTAGCCTACGGAGACCCGGTTTTAAGAAAAAAGGCAGTAGATATTGATAAAGAATATCAGCAATTAAATGAATTGATCAACAATATGTGGGAAACCATGTATAAGGCCAGTGGTGTGGGCTTGGCCGCACCTCAAATAGGCCTGCCCATTCGACTTTTTATAATCGATGCAACCCCGTTTGCAGATGATGAAGAATTATCAGAAAAAGAACAAAAACAGCTTCAGGGTTTTAAAAAAGTTTTCATTAATGCAAGATTAGTTGAAGAAACGGGTGACACTTGGGCATTTAATGAAGGTTGCCTTAGCATACCTGATATAAGGGAAGATGTCAACCGAAAGGACACTATCACAATTACCTATCAAGACGAAGCGTTCAAAACCCATACGGAAACTTACGATGGTCTGTTGGCAAGAGTCATTCAGCACGAGTACGATCATATTGAGGGAATTTTGTTTACAGACAAGCTTTCTACACTTAAAAAGCGCTTATTGAAAAATAGGCTTGAGAAAATCTCTAAAGGGAAAATTAATTTGGAATATAAGATGCGTTTTCCCAATCTGAAAAAAGCGCGGTAATCCCTTTTTTCTTTAAGGAAAAGTATAAATTTGCACGCATAAAATTGCAAGAACAATGGCATTAGATAAGATATTATCAATAGGAGGTAAACCAGGACTTTATAAATTGTTGACGCAAACGCGCGCTGGTTTTGTTGGGGAGTCATTAATTGATGGGAAAAGGATTACGGTAGGCTTACGTAATAATGTTAGCGTCTTGTCTGAGATTGCCATTTATACTTTAGAAGAAGAGGTGCCTTTACATGAGGTATTTCAAAAAATTAAAGACAAAGAAAAAGGGGGGAAGACCTCCGTTGGTCACAAAGAAGATAAATTAAAGCTTGAAGAATACTTTTTTGAGGTTTTACCAAATTACGATGAAGACCGGGTTTACGCCAGTGATATCAAAAAGATAATACAGTGGTATAATATTCTTCACGAACAAGGTATTACTGATTTTTCAGTAACTGATGATGAAGATGCAGCCCAAAGTGAAGAGGAGTAAATGGTACTACAACACCTTTGTGAATTTAAATAGTATTAGTTTTTTTTGTTGGTTTACACTCTATTTTTTCTTTTTTCACATTCAATTAATTTTGAAGGATATTAGTTTATATTCATGTGTTCCAGATACGGAGCTTGTTTTGCCAATCTTAACCTGTAATTTTCCCAACTTCTATTTTCTTCCGTTGACCAGCTCAATTCAGAATACCCGATCGCCCTTGGGAATGCCAGGTATTCTAACTCAGCTGAATTGCTAATAGTCTCGGACCAAAGTGGCGCTTCAATCCCCAAAATATTTTCCATAGGTATGCCGCTATACGTTTCAGGTGTCCAAACATATGCAGAATCAACAGGGATATAAGCTGCCCAGTGCAGACCGTATTTTGATAACGGATCGTATTGCATATCTAAATAGGCTTTGGTTGCAGGTGAAAGAATTACTTTCATGTTCTTTGCAGCCGCAGCGTTAGCATTATCTCTACTTTGCCAGAATTGTGAAATAGAGGTTGAGTCAATGTTTGCAGTAACAATCTCATCCCATCCAATCATTTGCTTGCCATGTTTTTGAACAATTTTTTCTACACGCTCCACAAAATAATTGTAATCATTCTTTTTGGTAACATGACTCTCGTCACCACCAATATGAAAATAAGGGCCAGGGCTAATGGCTGCGATTTCCCTAACGACATCGTCAATAAAAGCGTAAACGGTATCTTTTCTGGTATTGAAAGTGCTAAAACCTACATGGGTGCCTTCATAAAGTTGAGGTGTTTTACCATTTCCGTTCAAAAATGGATACGAAACTGATGCAGCATTGGTGTGGCCGGGCATATCAACTTCAGGTATAACGGTCATGTGATGTTTGCTTGAATAAGCAATAATTTCTTTATATTCTTCTTGGGTGTAAAAACCACCTGATTCACCACCCACTTCGGTACTGCCCCCTATTTCGGTAAGTTTTGGCCAAGATTTAATTTCTATACGCCATCCTTGATCATCCGTTAAATGGAGGTGTAGTACATTGATTTTGTAATAGGCCAAAACGTCAATAAATTTTTTGACTTCATCAACACTAAAAAAGTGTCGTGCTACATCGAGCATGGCTCCTCTAAAGCCAAAATTTGGTTGATCAATGATTTTACCAGAAGGTATGGGCCAAATAGCATGTTCATTTAAGGTGTCATTACTTTTTTCAGGAATGACCTGTCTTAAGGTTTGAACAGCTCTAAAGGCTCCCTCTGCCGTACGAGCGTTCAAAATTACCGAGTCTTTGGTGATGTATAACTGGTAGGCTTCATCTTCCTTTAGTTCAAGATTTTCTGTTTGGTTGATGTAAATGATTCGATTGACAGTGCTTCCTTCGGTATTGTTTACGGGAAGCCTAAGCCCTGTCTTTGATTGTATTTTTTCAGATAAAAATTGTCCTACATCCGCTAAATTTCCTTCCGTTGAAGAGGTGTAAATCGCTGTGAATTGGTCTAAAGCAAATGCCGAGTTTGTAGCTATTATTTTTAAGGGCATTGGTATCAGTGCTTCCTTGGCCAAATCAGTGGTGGGTAGGTTTATCTTTTTTTCGGGCTCAGTACAGCTGTAGCAAAGTATCAATAAAGAGAGTACCACTATACTTTTTAAGAAGGTTGACTTTATCATGATTTACTGTAATTTATTCTAAACGTTACGAAATTACCCAAAGATAAGGGTGAATAGCCTATACTAGTCCGTACTATTTTTTCAATGTTTGATAGTATTAATTCCTAAATCAAGGTAAGAATTCCTTAATTTTTTGATACCATAAATCATATCCTGTGATGTTCATGTGTAAGCCATCTTCAATAAAAATGTCAGTTCTTACTTTTCTGCCATCTAGCATAATATCCCAAACATTTGCAAACTGAATGGTTTTATCTGCTAAGGCAATTTTAGAAAAGCGTTTGTTCAACCGTTTATATTTGCCTCTTAAGTTCCATCTTGAAATACTTGGTTTTGCAGAAACAAGTACAATTTCTGTCTGTGGAGATTTCTTCTTTATTTGTTGAATGACTTCATTCATTGTACCGATGATATTTCGAATTCTTTTTTTTGCAAAAATATCATTATCCCCTTCATAGATGAATACCTTCTGAGGGCCGTATTTTAAAACCAATTTATCCAAATGGTACAATAAATCAGCTGTCTGCGACCCTCCAAATCCAGAATTGAGAATATGGTGATTTGGAAATCGTTCTTGTAGGTCGTTCCAAAAACGAATACTAGAACTGCCCGTAAATACAATAGTTGCTTTTGTGTTATTCCAAAGGGTATCATTTCTTAAAGTGATACTATCTACCTCTTTCTGGAAATCGTTTTGGGCAACTAGTTGGACAGCACATAATAACAAAAAAATGCAAATACTATTTTTCATGTGTTGAGATTACTTGATGAGTTCTTCGGCTTTTGCCCAGTCGTAAAAACGTTGGATCCAACCGTCTGACGGTAAGTTGTTTTTTTGCATACCAAATCCGTGACCGCCTTTTGTATACATGTGCATCCCTATTGATTTGTTTGCTTTTAACATGGCAGAATAAATTTCAATAGCACCTTTTGCCAGGCCCAAGGGGTCGTCACTGGCACAAATAATAAGCATTGGTGGTGTGTCTTCTTTCGGAGTTTGCACGGGCATTACGTCTGTCCACGGATATACGGGAACTAAGAAGTTTGGTTTGGAATTTTGCTCATAGGCATAGGAAACTCCCATAGTGACCGCTCCACCGGCAGAAAAACCCATGAATCCAATTTTTTCGGGGTCAATTCCATAATTTGAAGCGTTTTTACGAACATGAGAAATTGCATTTAACCCGTCTTGAATGGAGTAAGGCAACACTTTGGCTACATCTTGTTCCATTTTTTTAGGATTGTTTGCCCATATTTCTGAAACTTCCGCCACGCCATCTTCACCTGTTGGAACCAACCTATATTTTAAAACAAAACCCGTTATTCCTTTTTTTGCCAACCATTTTGCGACATCATTACCCTCATTATTTATACTGTGTGCATAAAGTGCGCCCCCTGGTGCTATGATTACGGCGGTACCAGTATTTATCTCTTTTTCAGGGAGATACACTTGCATGGTGGGCTTGGAGACATTGGTAACGGTTTCTGTTTGCCATATCTCGGAATAGTATTCTTTTTCAGGATTTTCCCAAGTGACACCATCAATCGTATTATAGGGAAGTTCAATGATTTGTTGCCCTAAAAGACATGTTGTGCAAAAAAATACCAGGATAAAGAGCGATTTTTTCATACTTTTTATTCAATTATACTTTTTTTCTTTCGAATCAACCAAAGGCCCATAAAAGTGAGCAAACCATTCAATGGTAACAACTCGTAACCTAATTCATAACCGCCTAAATAGGCTGGTTTCAAACTACCAATAATACTGATGCTGATAACGGAGAGCAGTGCTACCAACCAGACCCATTTATCATTGATTTGATGTTTTGTAAAAATACCAAAGGCAAATAGACCTAACAAGGGGCCGTAAGT
Organism: uncultured Flavobacteriaceae bacterium; assembly: GCA_964353095.1. GTDB lineage: Bacteria > Bacteroidota > Bacteroidia > Flavobacteriales > Flavobacteriaceae > Croceitalea. The sequence goes on from CAYGUO010000084.1 coordinate 5,122, forward strand.
GTAGCCCGCCACGGTCAACAAACTATCAATGATATTACTGGTCAAAATATACTTAAAGGCAATGATGACTACAATGAGCATTAAACTCATTATAATATGCGTTTGTTTTCTTGTTTTTCGTTGTTTTAGAGCTGATTTTTTTTCAAGGTTTAAAAAATCAACACAAAAAGAAGTGGTCAATGAGGTTAGGGCACTATCAGCACTGCTATACGCTGCTGCAATAAGGCCAAGCATAAAAGTTATGGAAAGTGTAAGGCCTAAACCGCTGTTCAGGGCTATTTCTGGGAAAAGCAAATCAGTTTTAGGCCTGCCATCCATTAATGGTATAGCGATACCATTTTGGTCAGCATACATAAACAATAAAGCTCCTAACAGCATAAAGAGAAAGGTAACCCCAACCAAAACAAAACTAAAAGAAACCATATTTTTTTGGGCATCTTTTAGGCTTTTACAAGTAAGGTTTTTTTGCATCATGTCTTGGTCCAGGCCCGTCATGCAGATGGTAACAAACATTCCCCCAACAAAAGATTTTATAAAATGGTTACTAGCAAGAAAGTCATCTGTAAAAAGTATTTTATTATATTTTTCTAATTCATCAGACGCTAAAAACTCCCCAAAGCTCCAATCCAATTCTTTATTGATTAGAATGATGGATAAAACAACGGCAGCAATCATAAAAGTGGTCTGTAAAGTATCTGTCCATACGATGGTTTTGATCCCACCACGATTGGTGTAAATCCATATCAATAAAATAGAAATTACTACGGTGATTTCAAAAGGTATTCCAAAATCATCAAAGACAAACTGTTGCAACACTATTGCTACCAAATACAATCGAAATGCCGCACCAAGAACCCGTGAGACAAAAAAGAAAAACGCCCCAGTTTTATGGCTAACTGTTCCAAATCGGTCCAGTAGGTATTCATAAATGGAAGTCAAATTGAGTTTGTAGTAAATAGGTAATAGTAAAAACGCTACAACAAAATAGCCCACTAAATACCCTAATACTACCTGAAAATAACCAAACTCTGAAGCTTCAACCCAGCCCGGGACAGAGATAAAGGTTACACCAGATAAGGAGGCGCCAACCATACCAAATGCAACCAAGTACCATGGTGATTGTTTTCCTGCTTTAAAGAAATCAGCATTTGAGTCGTTCTTACCAGTAAAATATGAAATCAACAGCAAAACTAAAAAATAGGCTCCAATGAGCAGTAATATTTGAGTTGAGGTCATAAAATTTATTTACCATGCAAAGTACAAAAAGATTAACGTTCTTTTTAAGCCAAGAATCAATTTAAAGAGGGGGATTCTTATGAACAGTAAGCTCGATTATATTTATTTTGGTGTTATAAAAGTGTAATTTTGTAGGCATGGAGTATTCTTCAAAACTTTTAGAAAATGCTGTTTATGAAATTTCGCAATTACCGGGTATTGGTAAGCGAACAGCATTGCGGTTAGCCTTACATCTTCTAAAACAGCCTGAACAGCAGACGATGCATATCTCAGAAGCCTTGTTAAAATTAAGAACAGAGGTTAATTTTTGTAGTTCATGCCATAATATCTCAGATACAAAACTTTGTGAGATTTGTGCCAACCCGAAAAGAGATGAAAGCATTATTTGTGTTGTGGAAGATATTAGGGATGTGATGGCTATTGAAAATACGTCGCAATATCAGGGCTTATATCACGTTTTAGGCGGTAAAATATCACCGATGGAGGGTATAGGGCCACAAGATTTGACAATAATTCCTTTAATTACGAAGATAAAAAAGGGTATTGTCAAGGAATTGATTTTTGCGCTAAGCTCGACTATGGAAGGGGATACCACCAATTTTTATATTTATAAACAATTAGATGGAATGGAAGTAGCCACGTCAACAATAGCCCGAGGGATATCGGTTGGTGATGAGCTGGAATATGCCGACGAAGTAACTTTGGGAAGAAGTATTTTAAATAGAGTTCCTTTTGAGAATTCTATGAAGGCAAATTGAAGTGAAATAATGCGTTAAAATTAATGATTAGGGTAATTTTGTATTATTTTTGCAAAATATAAGGCCTAATTGATACGTTAATTAAGAATATGTCAAAATTCGAATTAAAATTACCACAAATGGGAGAAAGTGTTGCTGAGGCAACATTGACCACTTGGTTGAAAGAAATTGGGGATACTATTGAAATGGATGAGGCTATTTTTGAAATTGCTACCGATAAAGTAGATTCTGAAGTGCCAAGTGAAGTAGAGGGGAAGCTGATTGAAAAACGATTTGAAGTTGATGATATTATTAAGGTTGGCGAAGTAGTTGCCGTTATAGAGGTTGAAGGTGCTGTTTCAGATACAGTTGAACCAATGACTGTTGAACCTGTTGCTGAGCAAGAACCTAGTGAAGTGCCTGTGGCTCAACTAGAAGAGCAGATAGTGGTTGCCAAAGATACCGTTGCAAGGCCAGTTGCTGATTTTTCAGCTGCAGAACGTTTTTATTCGCCTTTAGTGAAAAATATAGCGAAACAAGAGGGTATTTCCATAGCAGAATTAGACACTATTCCTGGTACAGGTAAAGAAGGTAGGGTTACTAAAAATGATATTTTAGCTTTTGTTGCAAACAGAACTGGTACTGCTGCTGCTGCTGCAAAAACAATCACAGAGCCTAAAGTTGATGAGCCCGCAAAAGTAGCCGTCAAAAAAGAAGTTACACCTGCAAAAACACCGCCTGTAAACGTAGGAAAAGGAGATGAGGTAATCCCAATGACTAGAATGGGTAAATTAATTGCTCATCACATGGTTGAAAGTATAGCCACTTCTGCCCATGTTCAAAGTTTTGTTGAAGTAGATGTTACCAATTTGGTCAATTGGCGTACCAAGGTTAAAAATGCATTTGAGCAACGGGAAGGCGAAAAGTTAACGTTTACGCCATTGTTTATGGAAGCCATTGCGGTTGCTTTAAAAAAGTATCCTATGGTCAACATTTCTTTGGATGGTGATAATGTGATTAAAAAGAAAAACATCAATATTGGTATGGCAGCTGCTTTACCTGATGGAAATTTAATAGTACCGGTTATAAAAAATGCGGACCAATTAAATTTGGTGGGTATGGCAAAGACGGTGAATGACTTGGCCAATAGAGCGAGAACAAACGATTTAAAGCCAGAAGATATCAAAGACGGTACCTATACCGTTACCAACGTAGGTACTTTTGGAAGCATTTTTGGAACACCTATTATCAATCAACCACAAGTTGGTATTCTTGCTTTAGGTGCAATCCGTAAAATGCCATCTGTAATAGAGACTCCTGATGGAGATTTTATTGGGGTTCGTAGTAAAATGTTTTTATCCCACAGTTATGACCATCGGGTTGTAAATGGTGCTTTGGGTGGAATGTTTGTAAAAGCCGTTGCAGATTATCTTGAAGCTTGGGATATAAATAGAGAAATCTAGTCTTTTGGCATACTTTTCTATTATACTTTTCTAATTTAGTACTGGTAAAGCTCATCAATCAATGAAATCTTTGTTCTTAGTACTATCTGCTATACTTATCTTTTGTGCAACTGGTCATGCTCAAAACGATGCGGCCTATCTAAAAAGAAATTTTGAAATGAACGATAATGTTATGCCATATCGTTTATTATTACCTGAAAATTACAATCCTCAGCAAGAATATCCACTTATTTTAGTTTTACATGGTTCTGGTGAACGAGGTAACGATAATGAGTTACAACTAGTTCATGGTTCTTCTTTATTTCTTCAAAAGAATATTCGTGAAAAGTATAGGGCAATTGTTGTTTTTCCGCAATGTGCAGCAAACAGTTCATGGGCTAAGATTGATGTTACGGGTGAAATAGGGAATAGATCTTTCGTTTTTTATAAGAAGCCAAAGCCAACTAAGGATATGTTGCTTTTAGAAGGATTGTTGAAAAAACTTGGAAAGGAATTCAAACTGGCCAAAGACCAAATGTATGTTGGTGGTTTATCCATGGGAGGCATAGGTACTTTCGAGTTGGTTCGAAGAAATCCAAGATTATTTGCAGCGGCATTTCCAATCTGTGGAGGTGCTCACCCAACAATAGCTAAAAAAATAAACAAGGTCAATTGGTGGGTGTTCCATGGTGAAGAAGACGATGTAGTTCCTTCTAAATATTCAACCCTTATGGTCAATGCTTTACGAACTCATGGCGCAGATGTGCAATATTCACTTTACCCAAATGTAAAACATAACAGTTGGGACAATGCTTTCAGCGAACCTGAATTATTACCTTGGTTATTTTCCATTAAAAAATAAAATGTATGCAACTTAAACTTACCAAACCAATTTGCTTTTTTGATCTTGAAACCACCGGAACCAATGTGGCCAAAGACCGTATTGTTGAAATATCTATTTTAAAAATATTCCCCAATGGCAATAAAGAAAGCAAAACATGGTTGGTAAACCCGGAAATGGATATTCCTGCCGAGGTGGTCGCAGTACATGGTATTACCAATGAAAGAGTTGCAAATGAGCCTACTTTTAAAGAGTTGTCAAAAGAGGTTTATAGCATGGTCAAGGATAGTGATTTAGCTGGTTTTAATTCTGATAGGTTTGACATTCCCCTTTTAGCTGAAGAAATGCTGCGTGCTGAGGTTGATTTTGATATGAAACACATGGTTTCCGTTGATGTACAGACTATTTTTCATAAAATGGAAAAAAGGACACTTGGCGCTGCCTATAAGTTCTATTGTGGTAAAAGTTTAGAAGATGCCCATAGTGCCGAGGCAGATACTTTGGCCACTTATGAAGTGTTATTAGGGCAATTGGAACGCTATCCTGATTTAAAAAACAACGTCAAAAAATTATCTGAGTTTACCACCCGTAAACAGTCACTTGACTTTGCTGGTTTTATTGGTGTCAATAAAGAAGACCAGCCCATTTTTGCTTTTGGAAAGCACAAGGGTAAAACCGTGGACGAGGTTATGGAAAAAGAACCCGGTTATTTTGGTTGGATTATCAATGCTGACTTTCCCCTATATACCAAAAAAGTATTGACACAGTTGAAATTGAACAAACTCAACAACAAATTGTCCTGATGCGTTGGTTTTTTGCTCTGTTTTTGGTCACCTGCTCTTGCTTTGCTCAAAATGTTGATTTTCAGGGCAAGGTGCTAGATGCTAAAAGCAATGCCGCAATACCCTATGTTAACATCAGTTTTTTGAATACGCTTGTAGGTACTTCCACTGATGAAGATGGAAGTTTTTTGATTGAAATCTCCAAGGACTTATTGGAGAAACAAGTGCATATTTCTTCTTTAGGATACCAAGACACCATTTTGAATGCTAAAACTATTTTTGATGCAAAGAGAATTAGCTTGGTAGAAGCTACATTTGAGTTAGAAGAAGTTGTGGTTTTAGAAGATTTAGGGGATGCCCAAGTACTTAATCCTGTTGCCAGTTATGATATTACCAGCGGGTTTGATTCTTCATCTACACCATGGGTTTTGGCATTGTATTTTCCAAACATAGGGGCAAGCAAGAAATATTTAAATAAGGCAACTATCTTCTTTAGGGATAAAAATGAGTTTACTAGAGAACGTTCTAAGTTTAGGCTTCGGTTTTATGCTGTAGATCCAATAACTAAAATGCCAACAAACGATTTAATAAAAAAAAGTTTGGTCTTAGAGTCCATAAAAGGAGGGGAATACACTTCAATTGACTTAAGTTCATTAAATATTACCATGCCTAGAGATGGACTTTATGTAGGCTTAGAATGGTTATTCATACCTTACAATTGGTATAAGAAAGATGAAAAAAATAGCTTAACGAACAAGCCAACCATTGAAGATCGTTTTGCGCCTACTTTTGGCGGTGTCTATTCGCAAAATCAAAACTACAAGGTGATGATATACGGCATGGGCCAATGGCAAGAGTTTAAGGTGAAATCAAAAAATAATAGTGAAAACTTCATTCCGGCAATAAGCTTGAAAATAACAAAGAAGAAATAAAACATTTTTAAGAATAGTATATGAAATTGATTTGTATTGGTAGAAATTATGTTGATCATATAGATGAGTTAAATAATGAGCGTCCTACGGAACCTGTCGTTTTTATTAAGCCCGATTCGTCCATATTGCCAAAAGAGCAAGACTTTTATATACCTGAGTTTTCTAACGATATTCACTATGAAGTAGAAGTGCTGGTTAAAATCAAAAAAGTTGGTAAGCATATTGATAAGAAGTTTGCCCAGAACTATTATGATGAAATAGGGTTGGGTATCGATTTTACCGCTAGGGATTTGCAATCAAAGCTCAAGGCAAAAGGACTTCCGTGGGAAAAAGCGAAAGGTTTTGATGGTGCTGCGGTTATTGGTAAGTGGATTGATAAGAAAAAGTACGAAAATTTAGATGAATTGGGGTTTTCCTTGTTAAGAAATGGGGAAACGGTGCAAAAAGGAGATACCAGTCTGATGTTGTGGAAGATAGATGATCTGATAGCCTACGTTTCTACCTATTTTACGTTGAAAAAGGGAGATGTTTTGTTTACTGGAACACCTGCCGGGGTTGGTAGAGTTAGTGCAAATGATTACCTTCAAGGAAGAATTGGGGATGAAGAGTTTTTTGAAATTAACGTACGATAATGATTTACAATTTAGATAAGATCAATGAGATGGCCGAAGGTGATGAAGATTTCATCGTCTCAGTGGTTTCCGTATTTTTAGAAGAAGTACCCGTTGATGTAGAAGCTTTGGAAAATGCCATAGCGAGCACAGATTTTGAACAGATTTATAAAATGGCACATAAAATTAAACCTAACGTGGATTTATTGGGTATGGAGCAATGTCGGGCTAATGCCTTTGCTATTGAAACTTTAGGCAAAGCAGGCGCTGGTTTGGAAGAGATTAAAGAGAAATTCCCCCTTTTAAAGAAAGATATAGCACAAGTTGTTGCAGAACTGCACAAAGACTTTGAAGTGTAGTATTTCAATTATTCTCCTTATAAAATTAGTTTTGGTTATTTTTAAACTTTCATTTTTCCGTTGAGGTTAAATGTGGTTAACCCATATTCATGCAAGCAGAAATTATAACGATTGGAGATGAAATTCTAATCGGTCAAATTGTAGATACCAACTCTGCATTTATTTCAAAAGAACTTAATAAAATTGGCGTTTCGGTTTATCAAATTACATCTGTTCAAGATGACCGAGAGCATATTTTGGGGGCATTGGCCCAGGCAAATCAAAGATCCCAGGTCGTCATCATTACTGGTGGTTTAGGCCCTACTAAAGACGACATTACCAAACACACACTTTGTGGGTATTTTGATGATACTTTGGTTCAAGACAAAGCGGTGCTTGACCATATTGAAATGCTCTTCGCTAAATATATTTCAACTCCCATATCCGATTTAAATCGATTACAGGCCCTAGTGCCGACAAAAGCAGAAGTACTAAAAAACCACTTTGGAACGGCACCCGGTATATGGATGGAAAAAGACGGTACAGCTTTTGTTTCTTTGCCCGGTGTTCCTTTTGAGATGAAAGGTTTGATAAAAAATGCTGTGCTGCCAAAAATCATTAAAAAGTACGAACGTCCTCATATTATACATAAGACTATGATGACCTATGGTCTTGGTGAAAGTGCCATTGCAGAACGAATTGAAGATTGGGAGAATAACTTGCCCAAAGAAATTAAGTTGGCCTATCTGCCAAGCTTAGGAAGAGTTCGGTTACGTTTAACGGCGAAAGGAAAGGATAGGGAGCCGTTACAAAATCTAGTCAACGAGGAGGCCAAAAAACTATATCCATTGATTGGGGAGCTAATATATGGGGAAGAAGAGGATGAAAGTCTAGAAGCATTGATTGCCAAGTTACTTACCCAGAAAGAATTGACCTTAGCTACCGCAGAAAGTTTTACCGGTGGAAAAATAGCGCAGCAATTAACTTCAATTCCTGGAGCTTCTGCTTATTTTAAAGGTAGCATTGTAAGTTATAGTACCGAAACTAAAATCAATTTAC
>CAYGUO010000085.1:0-13071 GCA_964353095.1 uncultured Flavobacteriaceae bacterium
TATTACGAGCGTAGCGAAGTAATCTGTTGAACGTTTACCGGTTGTTTCTTGAAATTTATCCTTTGGTGTCCCATTTGTATATTGCAATCTGTTGAACGTTTACTTGTTTTTCCTTAGTAGTTAACATTTTTTAAGTTCAATTTGTAACATGGCAATCTATTGAACATTTTCTTGATTTCTCATTGGGTTTTTTCGCTTTAATTTTACCTCCGTTTCTAAGTTTTATTTGGTCGGTCTGTATTTTTTGTGGCTTGTTTTATTGGTCTGGCGGTTGCGCTGATTTACTGGCGGATTCCTTCCCCCGAATGCTCGGGGTCGGAATTAACGCCTTTAAATCCTGCAAACTATTGGCCTCTTCTATTTTTTTATCCTTTCGCCAACGTAAAATGCGGGGAAAACGTGTAGCTATGCCACTTTTATGTCTTTTTGAATTTGCAATACCTTCAAAAGCAATTTCAAAAACATGAAAGGGAGTCACACTCCGCACTGGGCCAAAACGTTCAAGGGTGTTTTTTTTAATCCATGCATCTACTTCTTTGAATTCTTTATCGGTAAGTCCGGAATAGGCTTTGGCAAACGTAACCAGTTCTTTTTCGCCTTCTTCGTTTTCTTGCCATAGGGCGAAGGTGTAATCGGTAAATAAATTGCTGCGTCTACCATGGCCACGCATGGCATAGGTAAGTACGGCATCAATCGTCAAAGGGTCTACTTTCCATTTCCACCAGTCTCCTTTTTTTCTTCCGACCTGATAGGGCGAATCTTTGCGTTTGAGCATCAACCCCTCGCTTCGCATCTCTCGGGATTTGGTGCGCTCTTGAGCAACTTCTTCCCAAGAATTGAACTCCATCCGTTCAGATAACAGTAGAGGAAGGTCACTTCGAGTTGCCTCAGTGACCATACTTCGAATGGCCTCAGTGACCTGGTTTTGAGCAGGATTCGAAACACTACTTTTTTGGTGGCTGAGGTTACTCAAAGCCACATCTCTTTGTTTCTCGACTCCTTTCGAAATGATAGGTATATTAGTTAAAAGTTTTTCAAGAATTTCTCTTCGTTCTACAAAGGCTGTTGTTCTAATATCCGCTCCTTGCCATTCCATTATGTCATAAGCTTTGAGAATTACAGGTGTTTTGGCCAATAAATTCTTAGAAACCGTTTTTCTACCGATTCGTGTCTGTAGGTCATTAAAGGTTCCAATTTCACCATTTGGATAGGGAAGCAGCTCTCCATCAAGTACCGTTCCATTCGGAATTTCGCCAATAAATCGTTGAAATTCAGGGTATTTATCCGTTACCAATTCTTCACCGCGACTCCAAACAAAGAGTTCATTTTTTCTTATAATTACTTGGCAACGAATACCGTCCCACTTATGTTCTATGCACCAATCTTTTACGTTACCCAATTCTGAAACTTCATCTTCCACTGCATAGGCTAGATAAAACGGATAAGGTTTGGATAAATAATCACTTTCCTTTTCTTCAAGCACTAAATCTTGAAAGGAAATGGTATTGGGATTCCAATTGCCCATAAGCTTGTAAGCAAGCACATCTTCATCAATTCCCGTAGCCTTAGACAAGGCTCTGGTCATCAACTTTTGACTCACTCCAATGCGAAAACCCCCGGTAATCAACTTGGTAAACACAAAGCGTTCATAATAATTCAATTGCTTCCAGTTTTCAAAGAGATAGGCTTTTTTAGCAATGTCATCCTTGGGTTTAAGGGAAATCATTTCTTGGAGAAAAGTGGTGAGGCTTTTATCTGTGGATGTTTCACCCGCAGGCACTACTAGGGCGATGGTCTCGGCCAAATCACCAACGATATGATAGCTTTCTTCAAACAGCCAGAGGGGAATATTGGCCAATTCTGCCGCCCATATACGTAGTAACGTCGTATTCACTGGGCGTGGTGGTCTGCGATGTGAAAGGATAGCGATAGTCCAAACCTTGTCTTGGTCATTAGCTTGGGTAAAATAATCGGCCAGTGCCTTAACCTTAGTATTCGTTTTGTTGGTGCTGTCGAGCGTTTTTATGAGTTGTGAAAAACCACTCATGCCAGGCTCCTTCACCTCCAAAGAAGGAGTTTTAGTTTGTTCGTTCGTTATTTTTTGTTTGCTCAAAGTTGTTCTTTGGTTTTAAGGCCATTCCCTTGGAGGAGGGCTGGTGCAGGGGGTTCTTGCTCAGTTGCCCCATCGGAAGCTAGCGGACTCTCCTCTTCTTCCCCATATTGCGTTTCTTCTGTTCTGGCGTCATAGCCCAGTTCCCTTAAATATTTTGAGAAAATATTGGTATAACCGTGGGTACAGATAATTTTTTCTGCTCCCGTGTGTTTTATGGCGGTGAGTAAATCTGGCCAGTCGCAATGGTCACTTAAAACAAATCCTTTATCAATGGCACGTCTTCTTCTTGCCCCGCGAAAAGCCATCCAGCCGCTTGCGGATGCAGTCACAAAAGGCGTCATTTTACGAATCCAAGTGCTGCCATGTGCAGAGGGTGGCGCAATAACAATATTCCCTTTAATCGCTTCTTTTTTGGTGTCTCTGGTAATCAATTCCGTTGAAGGGAAATCAACCAAGGGTCGCAATACTTGGGTCATGTTCTCAACCGCTCCATGCGTATAAATTTTACCAATAGCGGGGTCTAAGTGTTTTAATAAGCGCTGTGCTTTACCCAGCGAATAGCCAAAAAGCACGGATGTTTGTCCGTTCGCCTTGTTCTCCGCCCACCATTGGTTGATGTCTTTAAAAACCTCTTGTTGCAGGGTCCATAGAAAAGCGGGTAGGCCAAAGGTACATTCTGTAATAAACGTATGGCATTTGATATTTTCATAAGGCGTTGCCACTCCATCATCCTCTAGTTTATAATCACCGGTGAATACCCAAACCTCCCCTTTGTATTCAACTCTAATTTGCGAGGAGCCAATGATATGTCCAGCAGGGTGTAAACTAAATTTCACCCCATTAATAGTGAAGTTTTCTCCCCAATCTTTTCCTGAAATAAGTACATCGCCCAAACGATGTTTTACGATGGGAACATTACGATGATGTGTAATGTATTGTTTGTGACCCCAGCGGCTATGGTCTGCATGGCCGTGAGAGATAATGGCTTTATCCACAGGTTTCCATGGGTCAAGATAGACCTTGGCTTTGGCACAATAAATACCGCGATCGGTAAATTGGAGTAAAGGGATTTTCATCTGTTCAAATAGTATTTTTTAATTGGTCAGATGTAATTCGCCAAGTTATATTTCAAATTGAATTGAAAGCTGACATGGCTCATTTCATAGCGATATGAAGGTACAAATTTCACGCGAGAATTTATATTGAAAGGGGTTTTCAAAGATTTAAAAGAAAGTGTTTATGAAGCAATAACTTATAGTTTATGGTAGGCTGTGAACGCGTTAGCGATAGTAGTGAAAAACCCACAGCCCATTTGTTCTTTATAAAAATCAACATGGAAATGGGCGAGGATTTGCAGCGGATAGCGCGGTGCATGGCAAACGCTAAAATAATTGGTCTTGGTTTGTAGTAATCGTGCGTAAAAATTTATATTTGCGCTACAAAATTTAGGATATGCCCATTATTGATTTATACGAGCACGGAGATAAAAGAAAAAACTTAGCGCATTTTGCTACTTTGGCAAGTTTGGCAGCAGTTGATGGTGAAATAAATGAGAAAGAAAAGGCCATATTGGATAAGTTTGCCTTTAAATTGGATATCACTGATGCTGAGTATAAAGAGGTTATGAAAAAGGACAACAAATATCCTATTCAAACACCCCATAGTGGTGAAAAGAGGTTAAAACGGCTCTTTGAATTTTTTCAGATGGCCTTTGCCGACCAATCTATTGACGAAGGTCAAAAGCGTATGATAGAGCGCTATGCTATTGGATTAGGTTATTCGCCTGATATGGCCGATGAAATAATTCAAAAGACCTATGCTATTTTCTGCGGAAAAATAGCTTTTGAAGATTATCAGTATTTAATAGACAAATAAGATATTCTTAATGATATTGGTTTAAGAACTCTTCTAGTTTTTTCACCATGTTTTTACTTCCACAGAAAAATGGCACCCGTTGATGCAGTTCTGTAGGTACAATATCCATAATACGGGTTTTGCCTCCAATCGCCATTCCATTGGCCTGTTCTGCTATAAATGCCATAGGGTTGCATTCATACAGCAATCTTAGCTTTCCGCTTTGACTTACACTGCTTTTTGGGTACATGTAAATGCCACCTTTTATCATGTTTCTATGAAAATCAGAAACCAGAGAGCCAATATATCTTGAGGTATAGGGTCTATCACCTTCTTCTTGCTGGCAATATTTTATATAATCTTTTACGCCTTGTAAAAAGTGAATGTAGTTGCCTTCGTTTACGGAGTATATTTTACCATCTTCAGGAAACTGCATATCTGGGTGTGACAGGTAAAACGTGCCTAAGGCAGGGTTTAATGTAAATCCGTTCACCCCGTCACCGGTAGTATAAACCAGCATCGTTGAGGTTCCATAGACTACATAACCGGCAGCTACTTGCTGATTACCGGGCTGTAAAAAATCTTTTATTTGAACAGGTGTGCCCACGGGGGTAATTCTCCTGTAGATAGAAAAGATTGTTCCAACAGATACGTTTACATCAATATTAGACGAACCATCCAATGGATCAATAAGCACTACATATTTGTTTTGATGCTTTTCGTCATTACTATTGATGCTGATAAAATCATCTTCTTCCTCTGATGCGATACCACAAACAATCTCCCTATTGGTCAGGGTTTGAATAAACTTTTCATTTGCAAATACATCTAGTTTTTGTTGATCTTCACCTTGAATATTGGTGTCGCCAGCCGCACCAATAACATCTACCAAACCAGCTTTGTTTACTTCGTGATTGACCACTTTTGCAGCTAATCGGATGGCATTGATAAGTTTGGAAAGCTCACCTGACGAGTATTGAAATGAAGATTGGTTTTCTATTATAAATTCGCCAAGGGTCTGATTCTTTCTGGTCATTATGGTTAGGTGTTTAAAAGATGTAAATATCGCTATTTCTTAAAAAACTATAACGTTTTCGTAATAGGAATGTTGTTACCTAGGGTCAGTTTTCTGAGTTTGTATAGTATGGATGTGTTTTTTTGCTTTTATGGTAAAAACCAATAGTGTATTATTGAACTTGTTTCAATGAGTTGATTGTTCAATAGTACACAAAAACCTAGATTTTAGTTGAAATCTTAAAAATAGCATTGAAAATTTATAACTAATTGTTTTATTTGTAACAGATATGGAATATACAGTCAGAGATGCCGTTAAAGATGATATGGCCAGGGTGTTTGAGCTAATTCAAGAATTGGCTTCTTTTGAAAAAGAAAGTGACGCGGTTCATATTACTTTAGATGAGTTAAAAGAAGCAGGCTTTGGGGAAACGCCTTTGTACCACTGTTTTGTTGCTGAGGTAAACGAAAAAGTGGAAGGTATGGCTTTGGTGTATCCTAGATATTCTACTTGGCAAGGTCCCGTAATCCATTTAGAAGATTTGATTATAACTGAAAAAGTGCGCGGTAGTGGCTTGGGTTCTGCCCTGCTAGAAAAGGTAGTGCGGTATGGCAGCGATTTGGGAGTGAAAAGGATTAGTTGGGAAGTGCTGGATTGGAACGAGCCCGCCATTAAATTTTACGAAAGCAAAGGGGCTAATGTGATGCGTGATTGGGATGTAGTGCAGTTGAATGAAGCAGGAATGAAAAAGTTTTTAGAGTAGGTAAATTTCCTTGTTTAGGGAATTTAAAAAATCCCCGTATTTGTGGGAATTACAGGAACATAATTTATGAGGATATTCAAATTTGGAGGTGCATCCGTAAAAGATGCTGAAGGAGTTAAAAACCTTGTTCAGGTATTAAAAGAGGTAGGGCATAAAGATACCCTGTTGGTGATTTCTGCTATGGGAAAAATGACCGATGCCATGGAAAAAATTGTTGATGCCTACTTTGACGAAAAGGAAAACTTAGAGGAAGCCATACAGGTGGTAATCAACCATCATAAAGCGATTGCCAATGAGTTGTTTGAAACAAGAAACCATACAATTCACAATCAGGTCAATGGTCTAGTAGAGGAATTTAGGGGTTTTTTAATGTGGAACAAGTCTCCAAAGTATGCTTTTGTTTACGATCAGGTGGTGGGTTATGGTGAATTGCTGTCCACAACAATTGTAAGTGCTTATTTGAATGAAGTGGGTATGAACAATCAATGGTTAGATGTGCGAGAGCTTATTAAAACAGACAACAGTTACCGAGATGCTCAGGTAAATTGGGAGCGTACCCAAATAGAAGTTCTCCAAAAAGTAAATATGGGAGCTTTGAACATTACCCAAGGTTTTTTGGGTAGTGATGAGAATAACTTTACGACAACTCTTGGTCGTGAAGGGTCAGATTATACCGCGGCAATATTAGCGTATTGTTTAAAAGCAGATTCTGTCACCATTTGGAAAGATGTACCAGGTGTTTTGAATGCCGACCCAAGGCACTTTAAAGAAACGCAGTTATTAAATCAAATTTCATATCGTGAGGCGATTGAGTTGGCTTTTTACGGTGCTTCCGTAATCCATCCTAAAACATTACAACCGCTGCAGGGCAAAGAAATTCCGTTACACGTAAAATCTTTTTTGAAACCAAATGACGCTGGAACCACGGTTGGTAAAGGCACTAAAATATCGCCTGAAGTACCCTGCTTTATTGTAAAAAAAGGTCAGGTTTTATTGAAATTATCTTCGCTTGATTTCTCTTTTATCGTTGAAGAAAATATGAGTGAAATCTTTAAACTGTTTCATGACCATCGTTTAAAGGTTGATTTGATTCAAAATTCTGCTATTAGTTTTTCCGTCTGTTTGGACAATAAGTTTGGAGGCCTAAATGATATACTCGCCATACTACGGCAAAAGTTTAAAGTAACCTGCCATGAAGATGTTTCGTTATTCACGATTCGCCATTTTGACGAGCATTCTGTTGAAAAAGTCTTGAATGGTTATTCTGTATTGGTAGAGCAGCGTGGTAAAGAAACGGTACAATTAGTCGTTAAATAGGTCTTTACAAACTTGACGATCCCTCTAAATTTCTATATTTACAGTTAGCTAAAGATGTAAGTATGGGCTTGGTTTCGGCGAAAGAGGTTGCAAAGGTCGTTAATATGGATCAATATGGCTTTTTGGGAACTTTTATCGGATGGGCTGTACTTAAGATCACGCGTATTTCAAGTATAAATTCTTTCTACGATTCTATAGCGCACTTGCCGCCACTTGAGTATGCCAATGCCATACTTGAACATTATGATATTGATTTTGAAATTTCAGAAGAGGATCGTAAAAGATTACCCAAAACAGGGGCATATATTACCATAAGCAATCATCCTTTAGGGGCCATTGACGGTATTATTTTAATCAAATTAATGCTCGAACATCGGCCGGATTTTAAAATCATGGCCAATTTTTTGTTACAGCGTATGGTTCCCATAGAATCTTATATTTTACCTGTTAATCCTTTTGAAAACCATAAAAATGTTAAGAGCAGCATCGCTGCGTTTAAAAAGACCCTGCAGCATTTGGCTGATGGACATCCACTGAGTGTGTTTCCTGCAGGGGAAGTTTCTACCCTGAGAGAAGGAAAACTTATTGTTGATAAGCCATGGGAAGAGGCGGTTATTAAATTGATAAGAAAAGCAGAAGTGCCGGTTGTTCCCATTTATTTTCATGCCAAGAACGGCAGGTTGTTTTATAAGCTTTCTAAAGTGAACGATATTTTCAGAACGGCGAAATTACCATCGGAAGTTGCTACGCAAAGACGAAGACCTATAAAGGTCCGAATAGGCCAACCTATAAGCGTTGCTGCACAAAAAGAGGAGGAAAGCCTAGCTAGTTTTGGGGAGCTTTTGAGAAAAAAAACCTATCTCTTGGCCAATGCCTTTGAAAAGGAACGACTGATTGATAAGGTGCCAACGAGTTTAAAAATTCCGAAATCGCCCAAAAAAATAGCTTCAGCGGTTCGTACAGAAGTGATTCAAGGGGAAATTGAAAAATTACGTGAAAAAGAATGTCGCCTGCTTCAAAGTAAAAACTATGAAGTTTTTTTGGCGCAACAAAAAGATATGCCTTTTATTTTGCAAGAGATTGGAAGACAGCGAGAAGTTACTTTTAGAGCAATCGGTGAGGGCACGAATAAGTCTATTGATTTGGATGAGTTTGACACCTACTATCACCATCTTTTTCTATGGGATGATAATGATAAAAAGATTGTAGGCGCATATCGAATGGGTTTGGGTGCTGAGATTTATAAAGCTTACGGTATTGATGGGTTTTACCTTCAAGACTTGTTTCGGTTTGAACCGGAGTTGTATGGAATGATGTCCCAATCCATTGAAATGGGTC
The DNA here is from genome assembly GCA_964353095.1 of uncultured Flavobacteriaceae bacterium. Taxonomy (GTDB): domain Bacteria; phylum Bacteroidota; class Bacteroidia; order Flavobacteriales; family Flavobacteriaceae; genus Croceitalea. Next base: position 8,401 of record CAYGUO010000085.1, read on the forward strand.
GGGCGTACATTACAGCAGAATATCAACAAAAACCAATGCCCTTGTTTTTACTTTGGAAAGGTATAGTGCATACTACTTTGCGTTATCCAGAGCATAAATATTTAATTGGAGGGGTAAGCATAAGCAATCAGTTTTCAAATTTTTCAAAATCATTGATGATAGAGTTTATGAAATCTAATTACTGGGATCCTTATGTTGCCCAATATGTGTATCCCAAGAAGGAATTTAAAGTAAAATTAAAAGATGCAGACAAAGAGTTCATTTTTGATGAAACAAAAGCAGATTTGAACAAGTTTGACAAACTTATTGAAGAGGTAGAACCGGGTAGTTTGAGATTGCCCGTGCTAATTAAAAAATATATTAAACAGAATGCCAGAATGGTAGCATTCAATGTTGATCCATTGTTTAATAATGCAGTTGATGGGTTAATGTATATTAAAATTGCCGATCTACCCGAAAGTACTGTAAAACCTGTAATGGAAGAATTTCAAGCAGAATTGGAGCGGAAGCATGCGGATAACCAGGCAGATGGGTAATTCTCTAAAATTAAAATTTGATGCCAATCTTATCCAAGAGCTCACAACACATTTTTTATAAATTTAAACTGAATATGGTACATTTTTTGCTGAATCGTTCGTAATAAGTTGTACTTATTAAAAATTGAATTTGAAAATTATGAAGACACTACGTACGGTAACTTTAACTTTACTTCTATTTTCTTGTTTTATCATAGGTAGTTGCTCATCTGATGAGGTAAATACCCCTGAGGATATTGAAAGCAATGAAGATGATACTGACGACATCGATGACTCTGAAACAGATGATACTGATGAAGATGAGACATCTAGCTTAGCAGAGCGTTTTGTTTTTAACGAAAACTTGGTGATTGAAAATAGCTGGAATACCGGAGGTTGTGCTAGTCCGCCATGTGATACCAACGAAGATAATTTGGCTAATACCTTCGTGAACTCTGTTCCTGATGAGCCTTATTTTTTCTACAATGAGGAAGATTTAGAACTAAAATTAGTTTCCCAACAAGAAAGAGGTAGAAGAATAGAATTTAAACAGAGATCTGAAGGTCCATTGAGCTCTTTTTCAAAAATCGAATTTGAAGCAAAGTATTACGATATTACTGATGGAGGAATAACAATAGCCCAAGTACATAATAGAGGAGGCAGTGGTAACAAACCTTTCTTTAGGTTAGAATTACACAATGATAAACTAGAAACGGTCATTAGAAAAGACCCAGAGGTAAGTTCTAGTGATACTACTTTTGATAAAGTGGACTACTCTTTTGTTGATGGAGCAGGTTATGATCAATCAACTCTAAAGGTTATTTTAGAAAAAAGTGATGGTTTTATTAGAATTACTGTAGAACAAAATGAAGTGATTATTTTAAACGAATCTTTTCAACCCGATACTAGCACAAGATGGGTAACCGATACGGGTATAGCAAATAGTTACTATTTAAAAGCTGGTATTTATAATGCTGCTGATGAACACACTAAAGAACTGGTGGCAGGTTATACTAAAGTAAGTTTTGAGTCCAACGATGAGTAGCAACAGTAGTGAAGAACATAAAAATCTTAGGATGATTTCAGGATTTTCTAGTTTGGAAACTAAAAATAATAGAATTTATTTTACGTTCGAAAAAACCCAATACAACTCAGTAGCAATCTGAATGCTTCGCTCCGTATATTTTTCATCTTGTTGCGGAGTGTCGTCGAATTTCTTTGGATCTTCATAAGTAATGGAGAACTGTTTTTCTGCTCCAACGACCATTGGACAAGCCTCATTGGCAGTATCACAGGTCATCACAGCACCAAAGCCCGAAGTTGGATTAAAGTTAGTATCATAAGTTTTTGAAAAACATATGCTAGGATGATCATTATCACTATGTTTTATAGCATAAATAGGGTTTTCGTTATCTGAAAGTTTAATAATCTTAAAACCTTGATTGGTAAGTGTTTCCCCAATTTTAGAAAACATAGCTGTTGCTGCTGTACCACCTGAATAGCAATGAACTTGTGGGATACCAAAATAAGACGCTAGTGTTTGCGCCCATATTTGAGATAAATGGCTTCTCCTTGAATTATGAGTACAGATAAAGTTTAAAAGAATAGGCTCATTTTTGCTAATTTTTAAATTGATGTAATTGATTAAAGATTGCAACAATACCCTCCTTTCGTCAGAAATGTCATCAGTTTTCAATGCATTGATTGTTGTCCTTATTTTAAGATACATAAGTAGTCCATACTTTTAATTTATAACCCTATTTTTTTACTTCTTCTCTCAAAAAGCAGGTTGTCTTTCCAAACCCCAGTTTTTGTTTTTCCTACCCGTTCACGTTTTCCTAAAAAACGAAAACCAACTTTTTCATGTAGTGCAATACTAGGTTCATTTTCAGGAAAAATACCTGATTGCAAGGTCCAATATCCTGCTTTTTCGCTTTGATCTATGAGTTCTTCCATAAGCGCTTTTCCAACGCCTTGGCCACGAGATTGTGCTGCAATATAAACACTAACTTCTGCTACACCGCCATAGACACATCTGCTTGATACGGGCGATAAAGCGGCCCATCCTAAAATAGTTTGATTGTTTTCAGCTATCAACCTACAGTTTTTGATATGGGCATTGTCCCAATCCTCATAATTGGGAATGCTACTTTCAAAGGTTGCAAAACCTGTTGCAATGCCTTCAGCATAAATTTTTGAAACAAGAGGCCAGTCTTCTGGTGTCATTACTCTGATTAACATAGCTCAAGTTAACAGCAACCACTTCCTGGGGCGCATGATGATTCCGATACTTTTAGTTCTTCAGCAGGTATGCCACAAGTATCCTTGGCTTTACAGTCTGTCTTTTCGATAGCAAGTTTAACGATTATTCGTTCATGATTCCAGACCACATCGTTAACAAATAGTTGTGCCGTGTGAAAGTTACTGTTACTATATTCCAACTTGATTTCGGCATCTTTTACCATAGGTTTAATTCTATCGACCCTGTCAAGAATGGCCAAGGCCTTTTCAGCTGTCATAAATTCTGTTTTGTCCAATTCTTCAGGACTCTCATAGAGCTGTACTATGGTTTCTTTCCAGAAGTCTACTCCTGCGCCGCAGTCAACAGAATCTACTGTGATATTCTTGATTTCAGTGATATGGTAATTAGCTCCTACGAATTGGCTGGGAGCATATTCAAAAAGAAGTTCTTTGTTCTTATGTGTGTTGAGTACTTCTAAAAATTCGCTTGTTTTCATAGTATTTGGTTTTAACAGCAGTTGCTTTTAGTGGTATTGAAAAATTTGTTCAAGGTGTTTTGAATGGTTGTCCAAGTAGCTAAGTTGATGCAGTAGCACACTTTTTTCCCTTCTATCTCGCCCTTTATGAGGTCGATACTTTTGAGTTCTTTTAAATGTTGTGAAATTGTGGGCTGTGCCAAACCAATTTCATCAACGAGATCATTACAGATGCACGATTCTTGCTTGCTTATATATTGTAAGATTGCGATACGGGCAGGATTGGACAATACCTTGAAAATAGTGGCCATTTGATTTTGGCTGCTATTGAAAATTTGCGTTTTAGTAATACCCATAACGTATTTATATATTGCAATATTACGATGATAAATTGAAATAAAAAAGGTCAGCTAAAAATTTCTGACCTTTTGAATGTTTTTAGAACCAAGGTTTTTTACCTACTTGATACGTATTGTAGAACTCTTCATCTGATTTGGTGAGATAGATGATTCCTTCAATTAGACCAATCAAACTTGGTATCCAAATAAATAGAAGTCCAACTGCAAGGCATGATAATATATATGCAGCAATAGAAACCCCCAATAAAATAAACCCTTCTTTCTGGTACCCTAAAATAAATTTATGGACGCCAAGCGATCCCAATATAATAGCAAGAATTCCTGCTAATATTTTTTTGTTTTCACCACCACCTACTGCTTTATTTAAGCCATCACTAAACTCATTGGCCGTTTTTTTAGCTTCATCAGCGAATTCACTTGTAGCTTCTTTAGCGTCTTCTGCAAATTCACTTGCTTTCTCTTTCGCTTTTCCCGCTGCTTCTTTCGCAGCGTCTTTAGCATTGTCAAATGCATCTTCAGCTTTATCCCCTAAATCTTTGTTTTCTTCTGACATGATTTTTTACTTTGATTGGTTATTCTAGGCGTAAATGTAATAAAATATTCCATCGCTACAGAAATGCTTTATCAACAGGTTCCCAAAGCTCTAGTTTATTTCCTTCGGGGTCTAGAATCCAACCAAACTTACCGTATTCATATTCTTCCACTTCCCCAACAATGGTTACCCCTTCTTTTTCGAGTTCAATCAAGAGTTCTTTTAAATTTTCTACCCGAAAATTCATCATGAATTGTTTTTCGCTGGGTTGAAAGTATTTAGTGTCTTCATTCATGGGGCTCCATTGTGTGGAGCAATCATTACCTTCTTTATCTTTCCACCAAAACGTACAGCCGTATCTATCGGTGTTTAGACCAAGATGATTTTTGTACCATTCTTTTATTTTATCGGGATTTTTTGTTTTAAAGAAGAATCCGCCTAAACCTGTTACCCTATTTTTCATACTATGGAATTAATTTTTCATTTCCTTGCAGAAAGAAATCTGTTTGTGATTTTTGTAGCCATAGGTTTTCGGCAAGGTTTAAGGT
>CAYGUO010000086.1:0-12955 GCA_964353095.1 uncultured Flavobacteriaceae bacterium
GTGGCGGAGAAGAAAGTTTTGGCTATATGGTAGGCGATTTTGTTCGTGATAAAGATGCGGTAACCTCTACCCTATTGGCTTGTGAAATTGCAGCACAGGCAAAAGCCAATGGCAGTTCTTTTTATAAGGATTTGATTGACTGTTATGTTCAATTTGGATTCTATAAAGAAAAATTGGTCTCTATTACCAAAAAAGGCATGAGTGGTGCTGATGAAATTAAAAAAATGCTCATTGACTTTAAAGAGAATCCTGTTGATTCGGTTCAAGGTTCCAAAGTCCTTTGGATTGAAGATTACAATACTTCTATTTCGAAAAATGTTCAGACGGGTGAAGAAAAGCAAATTGACTTACCAAAATCCAATGTTTTGATTTACGAAACGGAAGATGGTACTAGAATAGCTGCAAGGCCAAGTGGAACGGAGCCAAAGGTGAAATTTTACATGAGTACAAACAGTTCTTTAACCGAAGCAGCAGATTTTAAATCCGTAAATTCGCAGTTGGATTCTAAGTTAAAAGGAATCATCGCTGAACTGAATTTATAGTGCATGAACTACTTTAAGAAGATTTTACGGTTTGCGATACCATATCGTAAATACGGATTTCTGAATATATTTTTCAATATCCTTTATGCCCTATTTAGTGCGCTGTCATTTGCTGCACTGATACCCATGTTGGATGTTTTGTTCAAACCAGAAAAGAAAATTCTTAAAGAGCCTACCTATCAAGGTTTAGGTGGATTGAAAGACTACTTACAGGAGTATATTAATTTTAAGGTCACAGCATACTCTGGAGACGATGATATGAAGGGCCTCGTTTTGGTCGTCGGTCTTGTTTTAGTGCTATTTCTTTTTAAAAATCTATTCAATTATTTAGCCATGTTTTTCATCACGTTTCTTAGAAATGGTGTACTGAAAGACATCCGCAACAACATGTATAAGAAAATTGTGGATTTACCTATTTCTTTCTTTTCTGAAAAGCGGAAGGGAGATGTGATTGCACGTATTACATCTGATGTACTCGAGATTCAACATTCCTTTCTTTCTGTACTTGAACTTATTGTAAGAGAGCCTCTTACCATATTTTTTACGATTCTTATTATGTTTGGCATTAGTGCAAAACTTACGGTATTCGTGTTTGTTTTTATTCCAATTGCCGGTATGATTATTTCCAGAATCGGCAAATCCTTAAAAAAGAAATCAGATCGCGTTCAAAAAGAACAAGGTGAATTTCTTTCAATAGTTGAAGAGACTTTGGGAGGGCTTCGGGTAATCAAAGCTTTTAACGCTGAGTCTCGTTTCTATCAGACCTTTAAAAACTCAACAGAGCGCTTTTTTAAATTTTCAAACAGCCTTCTAAATAGACAAAACCTTGCCTCTCCAACGGGAGAATTTCTTGGAATTTTAGTCATCGGAGTTTTACTATGGTTTGGTGGTAAAATGGTATTGGTCGATAAAACATTGGATGCATCTTCATTTATCGCTTATATGGGTCTAGCATATAATATCCTAACCCCTGCCAAAGCAATAAGTAAAGCTTCTTATGGGGTGAAAAAAGGAAATGCAGCCGCGGAACGAGTATTGGAAATTTTAGAAACTGAAAATCCTATTCAAGATTTATCGGATGCACAAAACAAAAGCACCTTTGAAAACAAATTAATACTGAAAGATGTTTCGTTTAGGTATGAAGATGATTACGTGTTAAAAAAGTTCAATCTAGAAGTCAACAAAGGCCATACCGTTGCCCTTGTAGGCCAATCAGGCAGCGGAAAAAGCACAATCGCTAACCTAGTTACCCGTTTTTACGATGTGAATGAGGGCGAAATTTTAATTGATAATATCAATATCAAAAACATTAAAAAGAAATCCCTTCGTGGACTAATGGGCTTGGTTACCCAAGATTCCATTTTGTTTAATGATACCGTAAAAAACAATATTGGCCTTGGAAAAGAACATGCCACTGACAATGAAATTATAGAGGCCGCTAAAATTGCCAACGCCCATGATTTTATAATGGAATTACCAAAAGGGTATGACACGAATATTGGGGATAGCGGGAATAAATTAAGTGGCGGTCAAAAACAACGCTTGTCTATTGCAAGGGCCGTTTTAAAGAATCCACCTATTATGATTTTAGATGAGGCCACTTCTGCTTTAGATACGGAAAGTGAACGTTTGGTGCAAGATGCTCTGGAAAAAATGATGCGTAATAGAACGTCCATTGTCATTGCTCACCGCCTTTCTACCATACAAAATGCAGATTCAATTGTCGTACTCAACAAAGGAAAAATTACGGAACAAGGCACACACGAAGAGTTAATGAAATCTGCCAAGGGCTATAAAAAACTAGTCAACCTACAGACCTTAGGATAATCCATATTAGTTAAGGATTATTGGAAACCCGTTTCATCCAAAAACGCTAATATTAAACCTTTTCATGGTATCTTAGTCTAAGTATCAAATACATCTTCTTTTGATTGCTGAAGAAACCCTAGTAGACAAATTACAAAACAAGGCTACACAAGCGCAAGCCTTTGAAGAACTGGTCAATACCTACAAAGAACGTTTGTATTGGCACGTTAGAAGAATTGTGCTCAACCATGATGATGCTGATGATGTTTTACAAAACACCTTTATAAAAGTTTATAAAAATATAGCGGGGTTTAAAAGAGAAAGTAAATTATATTCTTGGATGTATCGTATTGCCACAAACGAATCACTGACGTTTTTAAAACAAAAATCACGTAAACTTGGAGTCACCAACGAAGCATTACAAGAGCAATTAATAGAAGAGTTACAAGCCGATGTCTATTTTGAAGGGGACGAAATTCAGCTCAAGCTACAAAAGGCTATGGCGACCCTTCCAGAAAAACAAAAACTGGTCTTTACAATGAAGTATTATCAAGAGATGAAATATGAAGAGATATCCGAGGTGTTGGAAACATCAGTCGGCGGATTAAAAGCTTCCTATCATTTGGCCGTAAAAAAAATTGAAACCTATCTTAGAGCAGATTAAACCTTTTATAGTATTGAAAGTCATAGCACTAGTATGAAAAAGAACCACAAAAATCCACATAAAACCCCTGAAGGCTACTTTGATAGCTTTAATGAACGATTACTGGATAAAATCGTTAAGGAAGATACTATCATTCCAGCAAATGATGGCTTCACGTTTCCTGATGGTTATTTTGAATCGGTTCATCAGAATATCGCTAAAAAACTTGAACCAAAAGTGGTGCAACTAAAAAGTTACCGCAGGTATTATTTTGCTGCTGCCTCTATTGCTGCTATTGCTGTTTTAACCCTTTTCTTTAACCAAGACAAAGCAACAGATTTTGATTTTGAAGATTTAGCAAGTGCTGAAATTGATGCCTATTTTGAGTATAATACGGACGCGTTAACATCTTATGAATTGGCGGAAGTTGTAGACTTTGAAACGATTGGTATTCTAGATTTTAACAAAGCTGAAAACAGTATTGAAAGTGAAGTGCTATTGGAGTATTTAGACGAAAATGTAGATGAAATTGAAGACTTAAACTTAGACTATGATGAATTTAAATAAGCTAGTAATGATACTCATATTGGTCTCCGTAACCAATAGCCTAATTGCGCAAAGACCTGGTCGTGAACGAATCAAAACGCTAAAAGTGGCCTATATCACCGAGCAATTGGGATTAAGCAGTAATGAAGCCCAAAAGTTTTGGCCTGTTTACAATAACCATCATGAAAAATTGGACCAGTTAAGAAAGGAAGAGCGAGAGCAGTTTGAAGGAGTTCAAAAAGACATGTCCGTAGTATCTGATAAAGATGCAGACGCAATGGTTTCTAAATTCCTTGAATTACAATCCAAAAAGAATACCATCGAACAAAAGTTTGTTTCGGATTTAAGACAAGTGATTTCTGCCAAAAAAATAATTCTTCTATTCAGAGCGGAGAATAATTTCAAAAAACGACTGTTACAACAATACCGAAATAAACGAGGTGAACGCTAGTTCAAAAAAATCGATAAACAACATCCAAAAGGAGCCAATTGGCTCCTTTTCTATTTAAACCATACTTTAAAACCAGAGTCATAGATATAAACCCATAAAAATCTATGTTATGAAAAGTTTTAAACCTCTTCTTTTGTCCATTATGTTATTTGGTGGAGTTTTAAGTAGTAACGCTCAAACTTCGGTACTAAGAGTTTATCCAAAGCATGGTACAGTCGTAGCTACAATACATAAACCAAGGCTTATAACGCACAATAGAACTAACTTTCAGTTTGCAGACGGTGTATGGTATCAAGCCAGAGGTAGAAACTATGTCGTTGTAGCAGCCCCAATTGGTGTTAAAGTTAGAAGACTTCCAAGGGGAAGCAAGGTAGTTGTGGTCAATGGAAGAAAACGATACAAATACAAAGGTGTTTGGTACAAAAAATCAGGCCGTCATTATATTGTGGTAACAGTTTAGTCAGCGTATTAAAGTACACATGACGTTGAAGAGCTTATCCAAGAAATAGATTCGTATTTCCGAATCCGAGTAGTCACCGGAAGGAATCTGTTATCTGATTTTCGAAAATTTACAGATTGCTTCCTACCACGAAAAAATGACAAAAGGTATTTTTTGGATAAGCTCTTTTTGTTTCAAATCGATAAAATACACTTCCTTTCGATGTAATGTATTTTACCATAAAAACCTTTGTCGAAGATAAAATACACTTTATCCAAACTTTGGTTTTACACCGATTATATTGAATCGGTAAACGACCAAAATCGCCGCTAGCACTGGCGCTGGGTTAATTTTACAATGTAAAAATAACCCAAGTCATGAAAAACGTTTTAACTTTTATCTTCATTATCTTCATAGGTTCGGCAGCAATGGCTCAAGGAGCAACTAAAGAAGAAAAGATGGAAACTGTGACTTACGGAGTAACATTAACGATTAAAATAGAAAAAACCTCAACTAAAGAATCTCAAGTAGCTCGTTTGTATATGTATAAAAATTCTAGAGTTAAAAAAGCCTTGGCTTTTAAAACAAAAAGAAACAAGTCTAAAATAGCTTAATTAGTATCCCTACTTAAAAACCAGTTTGGCAATTCTATTCTTTCCTGCCGCGTAGGCTACCCTTTCATTTAGAAATCTAATCGTATAAAACCCCTCATCACTTAATTGTTTCCAAGTATTACCTCGGTCACTGGAATATGAAATACCGGTAAAACCTACCGCGACTAAATCTTCAGTACCCGCTGCCGGAAAATACTGTACACAGCTTTTGTAACCAGGGGCTACACCATCAGCTATTACCATCCAAGTAGCACCTCCATTGGTGCTTACTATTTTGTTCGCTTTATTTGCTTCGGGCTCGGTGTAGTCTCCTCCAATAGCGTATCCATTTTTTTTGTCATAAAAATCAATGGAATAAATTCCTTGAGTTTCCTTATCGTTTACTATGGGTGTTTGTTTGACCTCCCAAGTTTCGCCTTTATCCAAAGACAAAAATATTCGTCCAGCTGTGGTGGCAATCCATGTAAAGTCTCCAATAATTTCAATATTGCTGTTACTGGCGGCAAACGCGCCTTCAGCACCAATCGCTTTTGGTAGTCGTTCACAAGAAAGTTTTTGCCAAGTGCTTCCACCATCCCTAGTGATAATAATACTTAAACAACCATCTGTAGTATCACCAACAGCAATGCCTTCTTGGTCATTCCAAAATTTCATAGCATCATAAAAAACCCCTTCACCCTCTTCTTTATAGACCAACTCCATTTCACCGTTGTCACCTGTTTTGTAGAGTAAAGCAGGACTAGCGACCGAAAGCATAAAAAAGTCACTGCTTGTGTGTGCTACGGCTCTAAATTCTGGAGTTATGGAATCATGGCGCATGGTATTCGTTCTCACTTTACCCGTGGTTACGTTAACAGACCCATAGATGCCTTTACTGCCTGCAAAGGCCAAAGTATTTTCATCTAAAAATTCAATTGCTCTAATACTTACGGAATCTGCAAAAACCGTCTCCACGGCAACTGAAGTATAGTGATAGGATTCCATTTTAGGCTCACAACTAAGAAGTACACCCCCTATAGCCAGTAAAAAAAAGAATTGTTTCATAGGTTTAAATTTTACCAAGCCTTGAATATAGCTTTATTCAATGGGTTAGGTAGGGTCCATTATTTAATTAAATCTCCATTATGGACATTCATATCCTCAAAAATAAGCAACAAACCCTACCTTTGCAGCCTTATTTAAAACCATGCGCTTACATAGAAATCTCGTTTTTGCCGTTATTGATGCCCTAGGCATGATTTTCAATGAAAATGAATATGCCGATAAGGTCATTGAAAAAGTCTTACGGTATGACAAGCGTTGGGGTGCCCGTGACCGCGGTTTTATTGCAGAAACCACGTATGATATTGTACGTTGGAAACGCTTATACACCGAGATTGCAGAAGTAAATGCACCCTACTCAAGGCAGAACTTATTTCGTCTTTTTGCGGTTTGGGCGGTATTACGAGGAGTGGAGTTACCTGATTGGAAACAACTAGAAGAAACCCCTGAACGACGTATTAAAGGTCGTTTTGATGAGCTTTCAAAAATTAGAAAATTCAGGGAATCTGTTCCAGACTGGATGGATGAATTAGGTGAAGAAGCCCTAGGTAATGAGTTGTGGACAAAAGAAATTGCAGCCTTAAACGTTCAAGCACAGGTTATATTGAGAACAAATACTTTAAAAACAACAAAAGAGAAACTTCGTGAACTTTTAAAAGCCGAAGAAATAGAAACGGAAACCATTTCCGGAGCGCAAGATGCTCTTAAACTGGTAGAGCGTAAGAACGTTTTTGTAACCCAAGCTTTTAAAGATGGGCTATTTGAGGTCCAAGATGCGTCTTCACAAATGGTCGCACCATTTTTAGAAGTTGCCCCTGGCCAACGTGTTGTTGATGCCTGTGCAGGTGCAGGCGGAAAAACCTTACACTTGGCCTCTTTAATGGAGAACAAAGGGCAACTCATTGCGATGGATATCTATGAAAGTAAACTTAAAAAGCTAAAAGTCCGTACCCGTAGAAATGGTGTTCATAATGTGGATACAAGAGCTATTGAATCTACCAAAGCGGTCAAAAAACTATATAATTCCGCAGATAGGTTACTATTGGATGCACCCTGTTCAGGACTAGGCGTCATACGCCGTAACCCAGATTCAAAGTGGAAATTACAGCCGGAGTTTATTGAAAAAATAAAAGGGGTACAGCATGATATCCTTCGCAACTATTCCAAAATGGTAAAACCAGGCGGTAAAATGGTATACGCAACCTGTTCCATATTACCGGAAGAAAATTCAGAACAGGTCCAATCATTCTTGACTTCTGAAGAGGGTAAAAACTTTAGCTTCGAAAAAGAACGGAACATCTATGCTTCTGAACATGGTTTTGATGGATTTTATATGGCTCTTTTAGAACGTAAAGCATAGCCAACAACCTTTAATAACATAATAAAAGACTGCCAACAACAATAGCTTGGTACTATTCCTTCTTTAAGGTAGGATACTCAACTCCCAATTGTTCTAAATAACTATTAAATCTCGTCTCGTCGTAATAGAACTTTTCAAGCTGAGCTCTAAACTGGTCTTGCTTATCTTTATTCAAATAAATAGGAGGCATATCCGATTCTGAAATCATCGGTTCAAACTTGGTCTCCGTTGTTTGCTCGTTATTAAAATAATCCCAAGCCTGGGTTAACAGTGCCGGTTTGGTCAAAAAATCAAGAATCGTCATAGCCTCTGCTTTCGCTCCTGCTACAACACCTTTATGGGCAATAGGTGTCGCCATGGAAATAGCATTACTCCAATGATGCCCTTGTAAGCCTGGAATGTTCGAAGGAAACCGCATGGTGACTGTTGGAATTTTCCATGAGATATCACCAATATCATCAGACCCACCGCTAATCGGATTTATCACGGGCAAACCAATAGTATCTAATTTTGTGGCCAAACCTTCTATCTTTTTTGAATTCACTTCAGTTTGTACCGCTTTCGCCAGTGTTTGGTCTGCATCGGACCAATTAGGCAAGCCTACAGCCTTAATATTTTCGTACATGGTTTCGGCAATCACTTTATTAAAATGTCGCGGCCAAGCAGCCCCTAGAACTTTAGATTTCATGGTAGTACCCGTCATTAACGCAGCACCTTTGGCCATATCATTTGCTGTGGCATACATATCCATGATTCCTTCATAGGTAATATCCCTAAAATAAAACCAAATCGAAGCTTTTGAAGGCACTACATTTGGTTGGTCTCCAGCGTCTGTGAAAATAGAATGTGAACGCCGTAATGGATGTAAATGCTCACGCTTATAATTCCAGCCAATATTCATCAATTCTGCTGCGTCCAGTGCACTACGTCCACGCCATGGTGAACCTGCAGAATGCGCCGCTTCCCCTTCAAAAGAATATTCCACAGAAATTAATCCTGTACCTCGGGCCGGACCATAGCTCACACTTAAATTACTGCTTACATGAGTAAAAATACACATGTCAATATCATCAAAAAGACCATCACGAACATACCAGGCTTTGGCCGCAACCAACTCCTCTGCAATACCCGGCCAAACGATAAGTGTTCCACCAATGTTCTCACGTTCCATTATTTTCTTTACCGCAAGAACCGCGGTGATATTTAATGGAATTCCGGAATTATGCCCTTCACCATGACCTGGTGCTCCGTCAACCATGGGTTTATGATACGCAACCCCTGGGTATTGTGATGCTTTGGGTATACAATCAACATCACTGCCAATTGCAATAACAGGGCCTTCACCGTTGCTCCATTCAGCAAACCATGCCGTAGGAATACCTGAAACAGAATTTTCGATTGTAAATCCATTTTTCTCTAAAATTCCAGTAAGATATTTTGAAGATTCTACCTCTTGAAAACCAAGTTCAGCAAAGCTAAATATTTTATCAACCATCACCTGCGCTTGCTTTTTATCCGCTTCTACCAAAGCTGCTACCTCAGTTTTTAATTTGGCGATTTTAGACTTTGACAAGGTTTTTTGAGCAGTACCACTAGCTACAAAACAAAGCAGGGTTAACGAGAAAAGTGTTCTAAGTGTTTTCATAAAGTTGGTTTCGATAGTTGATTACAATCCATCTAAAAATAAGAAAACCTAGGGAAATCAAATGACTACTTATAAATTTAATCTTGATTTTTAAGTAGTTAATAAAAACAGACATCGTATTTGAAGTATTTCTCAAAGAAAAATCTTTACGCTATCAGACCTATCAACACCAACTTTAAACTTTCTTTAAGCTTTGTTGGTTTCCCTAATTCATATCTTTACCATTCCTCCTAACCAAGGAAAAAGTATGTTATAATGACAAAGAAAACTTCCCAACGCCTTGGTTTGTTGCTATTATTGGTAACGAGTTTTGCTAGCTCCCAAGAAGAACCTTACACTTTCAAAAAAGGAGATTACAGTGGTATTGGAAAATGGTACATAAACCGTGAAATAGCTCATGTTATGGGTTATCAAGGCATGTCTTGGTTAGAACGTGATGAACGGGAAAAAGAAGAAAATACCACTACCCTTCTAAAAAACATGAATATTACGGAATCCGATGCTATTGCCGACATTGGTGCCGGCTCTGGTTATCACGTGTTCAAAATGGCACTTATTGCCAAAAAAGGAACCATTTACGCTGTTGATATTCAAGATGAGATGTTGGCCGCTATGCAAGATAAAAAAGCAGATGGCTCCTTTAGTAATGTAACACTGGTAAAAGGCAGTGAAAAAAGTGCAAACCTAAAACCCAACTCGGTGGACAAAGTGCTTATTGTTGATGTATACCACGAGATGAGTTTTCCGTATGAGATGATGCTTTCTCTTAAAGAAGCCATGAGGGATGATGCCAAATTGTATTTGATTGAATACCGAGGCGAAGACCCTGAAGTGCCCATTAAAAGATTACATAAAATGTCTGAAGCCCAAGCGGTAAAAGAATTAAAAGCGGCAGGCCTCGTATTGGATGAAAATATCGCTAACCTACCATGGCAGCATTGTATGGTGTTTGTGAAAGGTTAGATAAAAGTCAGTTCGAGTGACGGCCTGAAAGAGACCTTGTATCGAGAACCAATGGAACAAGCAATGCTTCTCGATACCTGCCTAATCGGCAGGCAGCCTAAATTTCTTCGTACCTCGAAATTCACTTGAAGTGACCTGAAAACACTACTGATAAGTACAATAAATGAATTTTTCAATTAAATATTTTATATTCCTTCTTTTAATAAACCAAGCTATGAACGCACAAACCTTAGTAGACTTCACTAAAAATCCAACGACCACTAACTGGCAAGTGGTTGATGATGTGGTCATGGGTGGTCGTTCTTCCGGTTCGTTCACACTATCCAAAGAAGGTTACGGTAAATTCTCAGGGGAAGTTTCCTTGGAAAATAATGGGGGCTTCTCCTCTGTACGCTATGCAATGAAGACTTTATCGGTAAGCCCAAAAAGCAAGGTTCGTATTCGTTTGAAAGGAGATGGAAAATCGTACCAGTTTCGAGTTAAAGCGAGAAAAAACGATTATTACAGCTATATCACTACTTTCAAAACTACAGGAGATTGGGAAATTTTTGAGTTTACATTAGCAGACCTCTACCCTACTTTTAGAGGTAGCGCATTAGACCTGCCAAATTTTGACCAAAACACTATCGACGAATTGCGTTTTCTAATTGGAAATAAAAAGCCACAACAGTTTCAATTATTAGTACAGTCTATTGAAGTGATGGATTAATCGTTATTTCAAAATAGACCTCTGTGCAACTAAAGTAGAGGTATATTATTAATGAATAAAATTAGTATGGTTATCTACAAAAGATTCTTATATTGAGGTAAATGTGCTATTACTGTTTCCCCAGCCTCAACTTTGTAGTTGTAACTTTTCAAAATACCGCCTTTTAAAAATATGAAATATGAAAGTACAAGCATACGCCGTCAATGAACCTAAAGGAAAATTAAAACCGTTTTCATACGAGTTAAATGAATTAGAACCAGAACAGGTAGACATTAAAGTAGCCTACTGTGGTATTTGTCATTCTGATCTTAGTATGATTAATAACGAATGGGGTATGACACAATATCCCTTGGTGCCAGGGCATGAAATTATTGGTGAGGTAGTTGCCACAGGTAATGCAGTGAAAAATGTAAAAATAGGCGATAAAGTAGGCTTAGGTTGGTTTTCATCTTCTTGTATGAGCTGTCAAGAATGTATGGATGGTTCACACCATCTATGTGCTAAAAATGAAAGTACTATTATTGGTAGACATGGCGGTTTTGCTGACTACGTGCGTGGACATTGGTCATGGGCCATTCCGCTACCCGAGGCAATAGACATGAGTAAAGCCGGGCCCTTACTTTGTGGTGGTATTACGGTTTTTAATCCTATTATCTTGGCCGGTGTAAAACCAACCGATACCGTAGGGGTTATTGGTATTGGCGGCTTAGGTCATATGGCACTTAAGTTCTTAAAACATTGGGGGTGTGAGGTGATTGCTTTTAGTTCAAATCCTGCTAAAAAAGAACAGATTCTTGCTATGGGTGCGAATCGTGTTATCAATTCAAAATCACCAGAAGAATTGGAAAGTATTACCGGTAAACTGAATTTTATTCTAAATACTACCAACGTCACCCTAGATTGGAATTCATATTTACAAACCTTAGCGCCTAAAGGAAAATTTCACACCGTTGGTGCTGTTTTAGAACCTATGGCAATTCCAGCATTCACCCTTATTGGTGGTGAAAAAAGTGTTGGCGGAAGCCCTTTGGGCAGTCCGGCCCTTACAAAGACGATGCTCGATTTTTGTGTCCGACATAATATTTACCCTACAGTAGAAGAATTTCCCTTCGAAAAAATAAATGAAGCTATTGCTCATTTAGAAGAAGGTAATGCTCGATTTAGAATAGTACTTAAAAACTAAGCCATGTTTCATCTAGAGTATTATAGTGCTTAGAGAAATTCACTAAGCTGTTGTACGAATCTTTAGAACCTATCCAATGAAAAAAATACTCCTGTGCTGTTTGTTGGTCATTCTCTCCTCCTGTTTTCTTTTCCAAGAAAAAGGGATTGATTTTAAAATTGAGAATACCTCAGCAAACCCGGTGACCAATTTAAAAATTGCTACCTCAGAAGATTTAGACAGTATCGTGTTTGATAAAATCGCATCAAAAGACTATCGAGAAGGCTTTTTATCGATGAAACAAAATACATCTGATGGGCACTATACTTTGACCTATTCCCGTAGTGATGGCAAGGTGGTAAAAGAAAATCATGGGTATTACACCAATGGCGGTGCCACGGAAAGCTGGATTCGTTTTGAAATCACCAACGATAGTACCTTGGTGAAATTTGGAGAATTCCCTAGGTTATACAATGTAAAAACTATCAACAATGCCCGTTAAAAACTGTTTTAAACAAGGCTGAAAAATCGCACCTAAAATCGTAAATTTGCATTTTCCATTTTGCAAAAGAACGCTACCGTATGATTCATTTCTTTGGAGACCAAGCAACTACCATTTTTGCCGTCCAAACTACTCAAGAAATCACCGCTGAAAACGAAAAGAAATTATCATGGCTGTTCGGCAACCAACCGAAGCTACCAACGGCGTCACTGGACGCCTTTTTTGTTGGCCCGCGTGCAGCCATGGTCACCCCATGGAGCACCAATGCTACTGAGATAACCCAAAACATGGGGGTTGAGGGAGTTATCCGTATTGAAAAATTTCAGGCTGCTACTAAAGAGGATACCCATTTTGACCCAATGCTATTCCAAAAATACAGCAGTCTTGGTCAAGACATATATAAAATAGCGGTTACACCAGAAGCCATTTTACCAATTGATGACATCGCAGCCTACAACAAACAAGAAGGTTTAGCACTAAATGATGATGAAGTAGCTTATTTAGAGAATCTAGCCAAAAAACTAGGACGTAA
>CAYGUO010000087.1:0-5603 GCA_964353095.1 uncultured Flavobacteriaceae bacterium
AAAAGAAGAATACCCGTATCACCAACAATCGCATAAATTCCAGTTCTATCGAGTAATGTTTTTTTAGTTTAGCCATTATGAAAAGACAGTTGTTAGTTTATGGTAGTGGTCGTCATACGGTCCCTTTTTTAAATTATATGGCAGTAATTACAGGTAAAAAAAAGCCTAATATTTGCTTTTTACCTACTGCAAGCGGAGATGACCCAGAATACATTAACCGTTTTATGGAGGTTTGTAACCAACTTCATGTAAATCCGTATGTTTTAAAAGTTTGGATCAACTCTTATGATCAAAAAGAAACCTTTGAAGACATTATAACCAAAATGGATGCTATTGTTGTTGGTGGTGGTAATACCCTAAATATGCTGGCCATTTGGAAAGCACAGGGAATAGACATTTTATTAAAAAAGGCATACGACAATGGCGTAGTAATGGGTGGTGGTAGTGCCGGTTCCCTTTGTTGGTTCAATGGGGGCACTACAGATTCTAGACCTGCTGTTTTGAGCATTGTTCAAGGAATGTCTTTTATTGACAAAAGCCATTGTCCACATTATAATTCAGAAAAGTCAAGAAGACCCTTATATCATCAAAATATTTTAGAAGGTCATTTAACCAATGGGTATGCCTGTGATGACCGTGCAGCAATTCACTTTATTGATGAAGCAGTAGAAAAATCTGTATCATTGGATGCAAACAATCACGCCTATTATGTGTATCTTAAAGACAATAAAGTTGTTGAAGAAAAATTGGTCAGTGCCATCATTAGTTAAAAGCCACTTAATAAAAGGATATGGGTATTTTTTGGGATTTATTACAGCAGGACGAACTAGAAAAGCAACAAGAACAAGCGGATAGCGTTGAAGAACGTGTGCTACGACTTGAAGGCGAACTAGAAAAAACAAGGACCTTATTAAAGAAAACACTTGTGGCATTGGAATCGCACTTGGGTAAAGACATTGACGGTGATGGTCAGACTGGTTAAATCCTTAATTTCTGTACCTTTATGTACTAATGCAATCTTCATCATTCAAAAAAGAACTTAAAGCTATAGGAGTCATATACCTGTTCAATTGGCTTATGGTTTTTTTAGTGTACATTATTTTACTCTCAAGAGGTAAGCGCACTATTGCTGAATCTGCGGTACTATTTATTGAATTTCTTTCTTACACTAAATTTATCATAGCGCTGCATGTGCTGTTTATTGCAATGCTTCTTTTGTTTTGGATAATACGATATTTTATCAGAACACATCAAAAGAAGGGAGTTAAAACCTTTTTCAAACAGCTTTTATACCGCTTTATTGCGCCTATACTCTTGATTTTTATTGTTTTCAAAACCTTAGTTTTTGCCAATGCAAACGAAAATTATGAGTTTGAATGGGATGAATCTGTTATGAATTCAACGATTATCCCAAGCGATTTCTACAAAGTAGATGGAATGCATCGTGGTATGAGCGTTTTTGGTTGGCATTATGAAAACAATGAAGCGGCAATTGATTCCTTGATTAAAGCCAATGTAGAATGGGTGGCGGTTATTCCATTTATAGATCAAGAAGACGAAACCTCCAAAACCGTACGAAGGCCTATTGTTGGCAACGATGCTTGGAGTTCTAGGGACTCGGTATACATTAAATCAATAAGAACATTGCATGAAAAAGGTTTACATGTTCAGCTAAAGCCCCATATATGGACTTTTAATGGCTGGCGGTCGAATATCACCTTAAATTCTGGAGCGGAATGGGATACTTGGTTTGACTCTTATGAGGCCTATGTACTGCGCTATGCCCGTATGGCAGAACTTACTGAAACAGAATTATTTTGTATAGGTACCGAACTTAAAAGCTCTATAAAAAATCAACCAGAACGCTGGGTACAACTCATCTCAAAAGTAAGAGCCATTTACTCAGGTAAACTTACCTATGCGGCAAATTGGCACGATGAATACGAACATATTGATTTTTGGAAAGAATTGGACTTTATTGGCATTCAGGCTTACTTTCCCTTGACCAAAAACAAAAACCCAGAGCTCACCACCATTGAAAAAGGATGGACAAAACATATCAATAAACTAGAACAACTTTATGAGGCATACGACACCCCAATTTTATTTACAGAGGTTGGTTATAAAAGTGATGCTCGGGCTACTATAAAGCCATGGGAATGGGGTTCGTTTCTAAGTGTGCTTTCAGAGAAAAAATCTGACCAAACACAACAGCTTGCCTATGAAGCTTTGTTTCAACAATTATGGCATAAAGAATGGTTTGCAGGTGTTTACATCTGGCAATGGAACACAAAAAGTAAAGCGGAAGATGCTCCAACAGATTTAGATTTTTCGCCACGTTTCAAACCCGCAGAAAACACCATAGCGAAATGGTTTGGCAGACCAGCATATAAAGAAGACTTATGAATGCGGTCAATATCATTACCTTAATAGCAATTATCCTCTTTGCAAGACTTGGGGTGCGTTTATATACTAAATACCAAAGTCTTAAAAAGGAGGAGAAAGAAGAGAAAAATGATAAAACCTAGTCCTTTTTAGCACACCATACATCAAAACTTACTTATCTTGTAACAGTTCTCCCAAGTAAACGTATAAACCAACTCATAAAATGACTCCATTCAAAAATATTTTGATTGCTTTTACAGCAATTATCGCTATCGGGTGTTCCGAATTAAAAACCTACGACATTCTCATTAAAAACGGACAAGTATTAGATGGTTCTGGCAAACCTTCTTTTATCGGTGATATCGCCATCAATAGCGATACCATCGCAGCTATTGGTAGCTTAAAGAATGCCAAAGGCCTAAAAGAAATAGATGCCACAGGTTTGGCGGTAAGCCCCGGATTTATCAACATGTTAAGTTGGTCCACAGAATCACTGATCGTTGATGGCAAATCTGAAAGCGACATTCGCCAAGGCGTCACCTTGGAGGTTATGGGCGAAGGGTGGTCTATGGGGCCGCTCAATGAAGAAATGCGCCAAGAACAATTGAGTATTCAAAAAGATTATAAATACGATATTAAATGGACAACCCTTGGTGAGTATTTAGAATTTTTAGAGGAAAAAGGTATCGCCACCAATGTAGCTTCATTTGTTGGTGCTACTACCTTAAGAGTTCATGAAATTGGAGAAGCAAACCGACCTCCTACTCCTGAAGAATTAGAAAACATGAAAGCATTGGCTAAAATAGCAATGGAAGAAGGTGCGATGGGCATTGGCTCTTCATTGATATATGCCCCTGCATTTTATGCCGATACCCAAGAACTCATAGAACTATGTAAAGTAGCTGCTGAATATGATGGCATGTATATTTCCCACATGCGAAGCGAAGGTGATTATTGGTTGGAAGCGATTGATGAATTGTTACAAATTGCAAATGAGGCCGACATCAGAGCAGAAATATATCATCTAAAAGCAGGCGGAAAAGCAAATTGGAGTAAATGGCAAACCGCTATTGCAAAAATTGATTCCGCCCGCAATGCAGGATTACATATTACAACCGATATGTACAATTATACCGCCGGTGCAACAGGATTGGATGCGGCTATGCCACCGTGGGTGCAAGAAGGAGGTTATGGTGATTGGGCAAGAAGATTGCAAGATCCTGCTATCAGAAAAAGAGTCATTCAAGAAATGAAGGCAAAAGGAGATGGTTGGGAAAATCTTTATTTTGCCGCTGGAAGCCCTGAAAAACTGATATTAAATGGTTTTAGAAGCGATAGTCTCCGTTATTTGACCGGAAAAACCTTAGGCGAAGTGGCGCGCATGCGCAGCACCAGCCCCGAAGAAACAGCCATTGACCTAGTTGTACAAGATAGCAGTCGGGTTGGCACGGTATACTTCTTAATGTCAGAAGAAAACGTAAAAAAACAGATTGCCCTACCCTATATGAGTTTTGGATCGGACGCACCATCAATTGCACCTGTTGAACCCTTTACCAACTATAACCCACACCCAAGAACCTACGGCAATTTTTCGAGACTATTGGGTAAATATGTCCGTGAAGAAAAAGTGATTTCACTTGAAGAGGCTGTTTATAAATTAAGCGGCCTACCCGCCAACAATCTTAAAATAAAAAAGAGAGGTACCCTAGCAGTGGGGAATTATGCCGATGTAGCGATTTTTAATCCTGAAACTATTATTGATAAATCCACTTTTGAAGATCCCCATCAATTTTCAGAAGGTATGGTACATGTCATCGTAAACGGGGAACAGGTATTAAAAGAGGGCGAACATACTGGTGCCACTCCGGGTCGAGTGGTCAGAGGACCCGGATATAAAAAACAAAAAAAGTAATGAAAAAAACGCTACATCAAATAATTGCATTGGTAATGCTGTTTCAACTAATAGTAATCAGCGCACAACAAGAAGACAGCAGTGATAAGCTAAATACCATGATTATGCAGGGCATGAAAGACTGGAAAGTTCCTGGTTTGGCAACCATTGTGGTGAAAGATGGCGAGGTGGTATTTCAAAAGACCTATGGTGTCAAAAATTTAGAGACCAAAGAAGCGGTTGATGAAAATACCTTGTTCAATATGGCTTCTACCACAAAGGCGGTAGTTGCCATAGCTATGGGGATGTTGGTAGATGAGGGTAAACTTGATTGGGATGATAAAGTAGTAGCTCATCTCCCCTATTTTAAACTGTCTGACCCTTATAGTACGGCTGATGCCAGGGTAAAAGATTTGTTTACCCACAATTTGGGTATTGGTAATGCCGATTTGTTATGGACGCTTGATAGTGTATCAACAAAAGAAACTATTAAAAGATTTCAATTTGCAGAAAAAGGATATCCCCTACGTGGCGGTTTTACCTATCAAAACATTATGTATGCCGTTGCTGGCGAAGTTATTGCGGCTGTTAGTGGACAGCCGTGGAACGAGTTTGTAACCGAACGCATCTTCAAACCTTTGGGAATGAACAGAACCCAAGCGGTTGCCAACGATATTTTTAAAGTGGGCAACTATGTGACTCCTTATTATGATGACCCTGAAGATGGAATGGTAGAGGTTGATTACGGCTTCTCAGACCAAATAGGCCCTGCAGGTATGATTTGTTCCACAGCTAGTGATATTTCCAAATACTTGACATTTTTAGTCAATGATGGGCTGCACCAGTCGGATACTTTGGTACAACCAAAAACCTTTAAATATCTTTTTGAACCAAAATCTTTTTTAGGGGATACCGGAACCTACCCGACCAATGCCTTGACCAAACCCAATTGGAACACTTACGGCATGGGCTGGTTTCAACAAGATTATCGAGGACATAAACTTGATTTTCATACCGGAAGCCTTTTTGGCCTTGTCGCCATAGCAGGTATCGTTCACGATAAAAATATGGCGGTTTATGTGTTTGCTAACCTAGACCACGCAGAACTGCGGCATGCCATAATGTATAAAGCGATTGACCTTTTTGCCTTTGAAGATGATAAGCGGGATTGGCACGCAGAAGTATTTGATTTATACCAAGGATTTAAAAAATCAAACCTAGAATATCACGCAAAAAAGAAGGAAGAGCGTGTCGTTAACACAAAACCAAGTTTGGCACTAAAGGCTTATGAAGGTACTTATACCAATAAAATGTTAGGCATGGCTAC
>CAYGUO010000087.1:5703-12905 GCA_964353095.1 uncultured Flavobacteriaceae bacterium
TAAAAGAATTTATCAAGCAAAATAGCTTTGGCATTTTAATCAATCAATTGGATGGTAAGCCCTGGGCTACGCATATACCTTTAGAGTTAGCTATTGATAAAAATGAAAAGGATATTCTAGTGAGCCATATTGCCAGAGCTAATCCGCAATGGAAAGTATTTGAGCAACAACCTGATGTGCTCTGCATATTTAATGGGCCCCATAGTTATATTTCATCTTCATGGTATCAAGAAGAAGAGGTGCCTACCTGGGACTATATTGCAGTACACGTATACGGAAAGGTGCAACTACTTTCTGAAGAAGAAGTGATGAATTCAATGCGCAAGTTAGTCAACAAGTATGAAGCTGATTCTAAAAATCCAATATCACTTAATGACCTATCCCCTAAAACATTACGACAAGTAAAAGGCGTTGTGGGCTTTAAAATTGAGATAGCAGATATTCAAGCGGCGTATAAACTTTCACAGACAAGACCCGAAGACCATTCTGCAATTATTGATGAATTAAACCAAAAAGATGTAACATCCAAGGCAATTGCCACACATATAGCTAAGCAATCAAAATTAAAAAAGTGACTTATGTTAAACAATAAATTCTGGCAAGGTTTTTTTGCCTTAGCTCCCATACTTCTTGGAATTTTAGCAGTGGTATGTTATTTCTTTTTTGTTCTTAACCTCATTAGCACCATCGAAGCAAATGAAGCCATGGATGCCAATACCTCAGTAGCTACTATTTTAGGGAATTTTGCATGGTTCTTTGGTTTTATCGGATTGGCCATTATTATTTCCGTAAGCAGTTTTGTGTTCTACATTGTGCACGCAGTACAAAACCCTAATTTAAAAGAAGACAACCTGTTAATAATTTGGGTATTATTATTTCTGTTCGTTAGCGGAATTGGGCAGTTACTATATTGGCTGGTTGAAATAGTGGGTAAACGAAAACAAATAGCATCTTAAATTTTAGGTTTGTCGTATTTGAAAAACTGTACCATTGTTCCTTTTGAAGAAAAGTACCAATCGGCATTCAAGCAATTGAACCAATGGTGGATTGAGAAGTACTTCACCATGGAAAAAATGGATCATCAAGCTCTTGATTATCCTAAAACCTACATTTTAGATAAAGGAGGGCATATTCTTTTTGCCTTATTGAACCAAAAACCAGTTGGGGTATGTGCCCTGATTCCCTCGGCACTAAAAGAATATGATTATGAGTTGGCAAAAATGGGAGTTGCCAAAGAAGCCCAAGGTAAGGGTATTGGTTTATTTCTTGGAAAAGCCATTATTGAAAAAGCTACAGCTACAGGAGCAAAAAAAATACATTTAGAAAGTAATACCGTACTCCAACCTGCGATTCATTTATATAGAAAATTGGGTTTTGTGGAGATAGCAGGTTTACCATCACCTTACCAACGTTGCAACATTCAAATGGAGCTTATTTTAAATAACAACTGTTAATTTTGTTTAATGTTGTCTTATTTATTGTAAACACAAATAAGACAGTAGCCCTAATCATTATAGCTGACGAGGTACTTTTTCAATAGAATATCAAAAAAACCAACGCAGCAAAAACTTCAACAAATTCTTGTGTTTAACATTTTTTTAATACTTTTTTCTTGTTAAACCCTTGTTTTGCAGCTGATAAGAAAACTCATCATACCGTTTAAGGTTGACTCATTATTGTTAAACCTCTTGGTTAAAATACCGCAAGTAGTCATAGGGCTTTTGTTGGCGTTTCATTTAGGAAATCATTCTTTTGGGGTGCCGTGGTCGCCAGAAGAATCAAAACTGGCTTTGTTCGAGGTAGCACCATGGTTTTTAGATGTGGTTTCTAACTTTTATCCTCCTATTGGAAATCACCCTTATAGCTTTGGCGTTTTTTCAGGAGTGACAAAAATTATTGGGGGAATCGCTTTAATTATTGGCTTTCTATCACGGATTGCATCTTTCTGCGTTATGCTGCTGATGACCGTCTTTCTAATCAACCAAGATTTTATTGATTTTAATTTAACTTTTCCTCTCTTTTTTATCGCAGTAAGCTGTTTTTCGCTTTACTTCGGATCAAGTAAATTTAGTGTTGACCACTTCATCGCAACCAAGTTTTTTGGGTAAAACCTATTTCTTCAACGGTAAAAAATGATTGGAACCGATGACAAAATGTTCATTGTCTTTCGGATAAAAACCGAAGAAAAAAGATTCTGAAGTACCATTATTATAGTTAAGGGTTATGGTATAATCATTTATCACATAAGTCCCTGAACTATTGCTCTTAGAATACACGGGTTTCCATACCGTATTTCCTCCTTTAATTGTTTTCCAAGCAAACCTACCTTGTCCATCAAACGAAACATTATTTGCATTGATTACCTTAGAACCTCCAAAAGCATCGGAACTTTTAAAACGGCCTATTAACTTCGTTTGCTGATTACCTGAACGCAGTTTAAACCATTTCTTCCAATCGTATGTTTTATTTTTCCAAGGTTTGGTTACCCAAAGTACGGTACCCTGCTTTTTCCAAGTACCCCATTTTTTAGGTTGATTGCGCTTAGACTGTGTTACATTCAATTGGCTTAATGGTACACTCGGATTGGTTAAAATAGTTCCATTTTTAAATAGAACGCTCACTTCATTTTTAACGTATACTCCACCCAAGCCATAGCTTGTAACCGTCCTAAGGATAATATCTTCCACTTCATTTGAAGTGTTTCTTGGTTGTTGAACCGGTTCATTAGTAGGTAAAGGCTTTGTAGTTGTAGCAATAGTGGGACTTTCAACTTCTGAAATTTCATTACCATCTAGGCTGTTTTTACTATCAATAAGGGTTTTAATGACAAAACCAGCCAGTAAATCTTGGGCCTTCTTTTGAATTTCAGGACTATTATTTTTTGCAAGTTCAAAAACAGTACCTACCCAAATTGCTTCTATGATCAATTGGTCATATACTTTTTGAATTTGGGAATTTGATACCTTATCTGGCCTACTTAGCATTGCATACTCCTTACGGGTATCTTGATAAATTTTCTTGATTTCATCTTCACTATAATCCCTACCCGCTATCGTTTCCTCTAGTATTATTTTATAAAATGAAGCTATAGTAGCTAATTCATAAGGTTTCCAATTTCGTTGGTTGGCTGCCTTTTCATATAATTTAAAGCACTCATTAGAACCAAATGTCAAACCTGTAAAAAATCGCTGCTTCTTTGGGGTTTCTGGTTTTAATTTTTGCCAAACTTCTTTTCTGATAACGTTTCTTAGTGCCTCATCAGGCATATAAGACTGCTGTGCGCATACCACATAAGCAAAAAGAACCATGATAAATAAGGTAACCTTGTTTATAAAACGCATTAATTTCATAACCTAAAGTTTCTAAAAAGATAGCAAAAATGATTCCATATTACAATTCAGTATTTAAAAGCTACAACTCGGTATTACTCTTTTCTTATTAAATACAACTATGCGCATTTTTGATTCATCATTAACAATAAAACAAAAATAAGATGAAAAAAGCAGCATTAATTTTAGGAATATTCTTAATCGGTTTCACCGCTAAAGCACAAAACAAAAATGTAACGGTTACCGTTACGATTGAAAATGTATTGAACGACAAGGGCACTATTTTAGCTTCATTACACAGTTCAGAAACCTTTATGAAGGCCGCTGGTATAGTCGACCTTTCTGATAAGGCTAAAAAAGGTACGGTTACCTTAACTTTTGAAAACGTAGCACCAGGCACCTATGCCATTATGGTATTACATGACGAAAACGACAACCAAAGAATGGATTTTGAAGCTAGTGGAATGCCAAAAGAAAACTATGGAATGTCAGGTAATGCCATGGTTATGGGACCACCCACATTTAATGATGCAAAATTTGAAGTTACCAATGAAGATTTAGAATTTACCATTAGGTTTTAAAATTACGTAGCTATTCATAAAACAGATTGCCCGTAACAGTAACCTTTTTTAGCCTTTAAGTCACATTGAGCGCAGTAAAAATGCTTTAAACATCAATACGTTTAAGCTATTGACTGCGCTCAAAATAGTAATTAGTTTCCCCTTACTAGCCGCTTTTCCCTATTTGCGTCAACATAAGCTTTATCAATCTATTTTTATATTTTGTATCAGTTAATCTGATGGTTTTGTAACTTTAGGTTTCAAAATTTTGCTTTAATGACGATAACACAATTACAGTATGTTCTGGCTGTTGCAGAATACCAAAACTTCACCTTAGCTGCCGAAAAGAGTTTTGTTACCCAGCCAACCTTAAGCATGCAAGTACAAAAGTTGGAAGATGAACTCAATATCCTGATTTTTGACCGTAGTAAAAAACCTATTTCAATTACTGAAGTTGGTAAAAAGATTGTAGCACAGGCAAAAAATATTGTCGCAGAAGCTGGCCGCATAAAAGATATTGTTGATCAAGACAAAGGGTTTATTGGTGGAGATTTCATCCTTGGTATTATACCCACAGTGATGCCCACGCTATTACCTATGTTCTTGCCAACATTTATTAAAAAACACCCAAAAGTAAACCTTATTATAAAAGAACAAGGAACCGATACCTTGATAAAAAATATTCAAGACGGTCATTTAGATGCTGCTATTGCGGCAACTCCTTTAGAGGTGGAATTTATTAAAGAACGTCCACTATATTACGAACCATTTGTAGGTTATGTGCCAAGCAACCATCGCCTTGCAAAACAAAAAGAAATTGCTACTTCAGATTTAGATATTAACGATATACTGCTTTTACAAGACGGACACTGTTTTAGGGACGGGGTTATCAATCTTTGTAAGTCTCCCAAAAACACCGCTGATGAGCAATTTAAAATTGAGAGCGGTAGTTTTGAAACCTTGGTAAACCTTGCCAATGAAGGTATGGGTATGACCCTTTTACCTTTTCTGAATACCTTGCAGCTCGAAGTCGCAAAAAAACAAAATTTAAGACATATTAATAAACCTTCTCCCGCTAGGGAAATTAGTCTTATTTATCATAAAAGCGAATTGAAAATACAGATTACCGAAGCGCTAAAAGAAGTGATTTCAGCAGTAGTTAGAGGAGCCATTGCATTTCAAGATGTACAAATCATCAGCCCTTTAAATAAAAATTAAATCCCGCCGTAGTGGCGGGATTGATTATGCTTTCAGATAAATTAAACTTTCATGTAACTCTGGCTTATCGTTCGTAAACTGTTGTAACCAGATTTTTAGTTCCTCAATTTCAGCGGGCAGTAACCTTAAAATCGCTTTTTTAACTTCTTTTGCGAACAATTTCGCATCAAAACTGACTTTTTGCAATACCGTTATTGTGTATTCCAACATTGCTCTAGGCATATTACAAAATCTATTTATTAGGTTAATAGGTTATCCCCTAAGTTACTAAGAAAAGACATATCTTGTTTTAAGCTAAGCGTTAAAAAATGGATAATTCCATGTTAAAATCGACAAAAAAGCAAATACAAGACGTTTTAAATCAATTATTTATCCTTAAAACCCTTCTAGCCACTCTCGTTTTTACTGCGCTCGTTAGTTGCGGTGCTAAAAGAATCAACAGTACTGTAAAACCTGTAATTACCAAGCTGAATGGCCAATTTTACAACAATCAATTTACTGGTGTTTTGGTTGTAGATCCCCAGAAAAAAGACACCCTGATAGCCTTAAACACGGACAACTACTTTATTCCCGCAAGCAATGTGAAAATCTTTACCTTTTATGCGGGACTAAAACTAATACCCGATAAAATTCCTACCTTAAAATATCTTGCTCAAAATGACACGCTGTTTTTTGAAGGAACTGGTGACCCAAGCTGGCTGCATCCCTACTTTAAAGATAATACTGCTTTACTATTTTTAAACAACTTTAAAAACCTTGCCTTTACTACGGATAATTTTAAGGACACCAAATATGGCCCCGGTTGGGCATGGGAAGATTATGAATTCTACTATTCGCCCGAACGCAGTGCTTTGCCTCTTTATGGCAATATTTTAAGCGTTAATTTGCAAGATTCCATAAAACTATCTCCAAAGTATTTTAAAGATTCCGTTCTGCACGTTAAGGGCGCCCAACTGCGACAAGTTGATAAAAACAAATTCTTCATCGCTGAAGATATGGCCGATACATTGGAAATACCTTTTAAAACTTCTAACAGAATAACAAAGTCATTGTTACAACAACAATTACATGGTGATTTGAAATATATCGATAGCTTTCCAAAAGGAGAAAAAAAGGAGCTATTTGGAATTTCAACCGATTCCATTTATAAAAGAATGCTCTATGAGAGCGATAATTTTCTAGCGGAACAATTAATGATGGTTGCCAGCTCCACACTATCAGATTCCCTAGCGTTCACCATTGCAAGAAATTTTATGCTAGAGAATAGCCTGGCTAGTTTAAAGCAAACTCCAAGGTGGGTAGATGGGTCAGGACTCTCGCGATACAACCTGTTTACGCCAGAATCGTTTGTACATGTTTTGACCTTGTTAAAGCAAGAAATTTCTGAGGATAGGCTGTTTCATCTTTTTCCAACTTGGAATGCATCTGGTACCATTACAAAACGGAATCCTTCAGATGAAACTCCCTTTATTTATGCTAAATCAGGTGGTATGGGGAACGTTTACAATTTAAGCGGATATTTAAAAACAAAATCTGGTAAACTTTTGATTTTTAGTTTTATGAACAATCATTTTAGAACGCCTAGCCGTGAAGTACGCCAAAACATGTATGATATCCTCAAATCAATTCATGAGCGCTATTAAGCTTTTTTAGGTTTACCAATCCTGAAAATTGATGCAATAACAATTTTAATTTTGGGGAAATATAGGTTTCGCAAAAAGGCTTATCAGGTTTACTATAGTAATATGCTTGAAATCTAATGTCAGAAGCCTTAAAATCTCCAAAATAAAGTACTTTGGTAATCAATTCATTTTTAAAGTCTCGTTGTAAAGCTTTGATAATTTCTTCCGAAGCACTTTTTGACACATCATCAAAAACATAAATGGCTGACCGATATTTATTGCGCATCGAATGTTCAGAGGTACTTTTGTGGGTATGTAGGTGAATTTCAATTAAATCGCCCAATCCAACACGTTTTTCATCAAAATGAACGATCACTGCTTCAGAAAAAGAAGCATTACATTTTGGGGCAATAAATCCCTGCTCAACTTTTTCAATGCCCATTAACGATGCAAATACCGCCTCGGTACACCAA
>CAYGUO010000088.1:0-12581 GCA_964353095.1 uncultured Flavobacteriaceae bacterium
CATGTAAACCAGTGATCGAGGGCTGCACGCTCGAGCTGGAGGGTAGGCGGTTAGAGCTTATGGGTAATCATAAGTTTAGATAAATGATAGGGGTTCACAATTTGTGAAGACAGAATCCGGCTTATGACCTGCTTTTTTCTTGTTAGTTTGGTGAAATTCGTTCTGACAAGGTTTCTTCATTACTCAGCCGATTGGCGTACCATACAATACCTACGGTTGATAATACGGCGACTCCTATTGTGGGTATGGCAGAAATCTTCCGTTTTTTTATCGATTCAATTTGGTTTACTGAAATACCATAAACCTTTCCCTTTTTTTCGATGAACAAAGAATCAGTAATGGTTGGAGTGGTTGCGTAATTAAATTCAATTGCTTTTTTGGCATTTTTAAGCTTCAATTGGTACGTTTTATTCTTTTCCATTTCTGCTAGGCTAATTTCTTTATAGCTGTAGCAGCTTTGTAACAATATTGTAAGAAGTATCAAAGCGGATTTTTTCATTTTATATGATTTCATTTGTTCAGGCTATGCTTCAAAAAAACTAAAATTGTTTCCGCCATATTTTCTTTTCTCTATAAAGTTAGGCAAATTGCTTAAATCAGTTTGTTCTGAATGTTCTACAATTAACATACCGTTCTTTAAAAGTAAATTGTTGGAAAAAACCAATTCAGGAATTTTTGAGAATTTATCTATATCAAAATCATATGGGGGGTCTGCAAAGATGATATCAACTTGAATAGTGCTTCTTTTTAAAAATTTAAAAACATCACTTTTTACCACATTAATATCAAATTTCAGTTCCTCTGATATTTTATTGATAAAAGAAGTACAACCACTATTTAAATCTACTGAAGTAATATCAGAAGTACCTCTAGAAGCAAATTCATAACTTACATTTCCAGTTCCGGCAAATAAATCTAGCACCTTTAAATCTTCAAAATAGTAGCGTGTATTTAAGATGTTGAACAGAGCCTCTTTGGCCATATCTGTTGTGGGTCTAACAGGTAATTTTTTGGGCGCTTGTATTCTCCTGCTTTTGTATTTACCAGAGATAATTCGCATTAGAACGAATTTAATAAGGTTAAATCAATTGATTTATCATTAGGATAATCTAAATCAATTGTTCCATTTTTTGGTTCAAAAACGCTTACTTTCTTGATATAGCGATAACAAATCTCAAACAACTCATCGTTATCTTCAATTTGACCGAACAGTTTTAATTTAACAGATTCAGCATCTAACTGAAGTTGTTCATAGACAAAAAGTATATAGTACAGAAAATCTTCTTTGGTGTCAAAATTAAACTGGTTAAAAAGAATAAGCCGCTTTTGGTCAAAAACTGCTAGTTCAAATGATTTTTTGTTTACATGCACGTAACAGGCCTTTTTAGCACTAATTTTTTGATGAAGTAGTGTTTGCAATACAACAGTGCTATGGTGCTTAAATTCAAACTCCCCAAAAAGCTCAAAAATCAAATTATTGATATTCGTAAAGGGCACGTAAACACTAATAATTTCTTGGGTTTCTATTTCATCATAAACAATATGGTCATTGGCCAATAGTTTCGTGTTGAACTTTAAATAGTTTGCCAGCTCTTTAGCATCAAATAAGACCTTGGGAACCAAACAAAACAAATCACTTTTATGAATTACGCTTACCGATGAAAAAGTGATTTTATGTAATTGATGTTTATCAATAACCTCTTTCAAGGCCTTGAGAAGAAGATATGGTGTTGACTGAGATTGAAATGATACGCAATCCGTAAGTACTAATTTAGTACTGATGGTATCAAGAATAAAAAAAGAAAGTCCATTCAAGCTAACTTGAATGGACAACTTTTTGTAGGTATTTAATTCCCCTACTTTTAATACTGTATTAGTTATTGCTTTTGCGGTCATAAATAGGTGGCCAATTACCATTGGTACTTACGTCGGTTAAAGAACCGACTTTGATTTCAGTACCATTTACCTCTTCAACACTTATATGAGCCTTTTCTCGGTCTAATAAATCTTTTGGTTGATCATACAAAACAACCTCTTTTTTGATTTTAGCTTCAAAGACAGGCGCCTTATAGCCGCTTTTGTCAATGATATCTGCCTTCATTTCAAATTTTTCTCCATTTGCGGCCCCAGGCACATCCATAAGTGTTTTGTAGCGGTCATCATTTTTGAATAAAGAATCTTTGACCCTAACAAAGCCTAAGGTATCAACGATTATAGTATCTTTTTGTAGTTCAATTTGATACGTTTTGTCAAATCTCATAAATGAGGAATCCCTACGTTGAGTAATAGTGTAACTACCTGTGTCAACGAATGTAATTAAACTATTAAAGTTACCGGCGTATTTGCCATTAACTGATTTGTAAGCTTCTTGGGAATCTCTAATATCCTTGAGCTTAGCAATAACCTCTGAAAAACGTTCTTTGCGAACTTTGTTGAACTCAATGGGTGCATTAACGGACTTAAAGATTAGATAACCTAAAAGTATACAAGCAATCCAGAGTACAATTTGTAAGATGGTCTTCATTATATAAGTGTTAATTAGATTTAGTGGTTATTCACAAATCTACAATTTTTTTTTAATCACAAAAGTTTTTGTCCTAAAAATGATGACTACCTTTGAAAGCCTATGACCCAAATGAAAAGTCAAGATTTTCATAAGATTTTAGTGGATAAATTTCCGCATCAGCCTACTGGTTTGCAAGAGTTGACCCTACATAAACTTGCGGAGTTTGTTTTTTCAAGAGAAAAAGAGCAACTTTTTCTCTTAAAAGGGTATGCAGGTACCGGTAAAACTACCATAACAGGGAGCGTCGTAAAAAACTTATGGCATGCTAAAATGAAATCAGTTTTACTGGCCCCAACGGGCAGGGCAGCCAAGGTAATGTCAAATTATGCCAGTACTCAGGCGTATACCATCCATAAAAAAATTTATTTCCCAAAAAAACAATCGGGTGGAGCGGTTCAGTTTGTGTTGGCACCCAATAAAAATAGGGATACTATTTTTATTGTGGACGAAGCCTCTATGATACCGGATACCCCTGCAGATTCCAAACTCTTTGAGAACGGCTCTTTATTAGATGATTTGATGTTTTTTGTGTATTCGGGTCATAACTGCAAGCTTATTTTAATAGGTGATACTGCACAGCTACCTCCTGTAAAGTTGGATTTAAGTCCTGCTTTGGATGAAAATAGACTTTCTTTAAACTATAATAAAGAAGTCACCAAGATAGAATTGGATGAAGTCATGCGACAAGCAAGTGAGTCTGGCATATTGTTCAATGCAACTAATTTACGAGAGCAAATTCAAAACGAATATTTTGAGGAGTTTAAATTTATGGTAGGTGGGTACGACGATATCATTCGGTTGATAGATGGTCATGAAATTCAAGAAGCTATAGACAACTCTTATTCTGAAAACGGTAAAGAGGAAACAGCAATAATTGTTAGATCAAACAAACGCGCCAATCTGTACAACGAAAATATTCGGGAAAGAATTCTTTATTTGGAAAATGAAATTTCGGTGGGAGATTATATGATGGTGGTCAAGAATAATTATTTTTGGTTAAAAGGATCTTCTGAAGCTGGTTTTATTGCTAACGGCGATATTATAGAAGTTTTAGAATTATTTGCTGTTAAAGAATTATATGGCTTCAAATTTGCCGAAGTAAAAGTGCAAATGGTTGATTACCCAAATCAAAAACCCTTTGAAACTGTTTTGCTCTTGGATACCATTAAGGCCGAGACTCCTTCTTTATCATACGAAGATGGTAACAGGTTATATCAAGAAGTTTCAAAAGATTACGCTCATGAAACGTCAAAATATAAACGCTTTCTCGGCACAAAAAACAACAACTATTTCAATGCACTTCAGGTTAAGTTTTCTTATGCCATTACCTGCCACAAATCGCAAGGTGGTCAATGGAATACTATTTTTGTAGAACAGCCTTATTTGCCTAATGGGCCTGACAAAGAATATTTAAGATGGTTGTACACAGCTGTAACTAGGGCAAAGAACAAACTTTATTTAATCGGTTTTAAGAACGATTTTTTTGTTGACGGGGAATAACTTATTTTAGTTCAAACTCTAATCATGACCTCAGAAACCATTATCAGTATTTTTTTGGGTATAGGACTGGCTGCATCAGCGGGTTTCCGGGTATTTCTGCCTCTTTTTGCTTTGAGTTTGGCTTCTTATTTTGGGGTTTGGGACTTAAATGACAGTTGGACGTGGATAGGGAGTCTTGCCGCTGTACTAACTTTGGGTATAGCCACCATAGCAGAAATTTTCGCTTATTTCATACCGTGGGTGGATAACGCTTTAGATAGTATTGCCATTCCATTAGCCGCTATCGCAGGTACGGCAGTTATGGTCTCTACTGTTGTAGATTTAGATCCGGTAATTACCTGGTCCCTTGCTATAATAGCGGGTGGCGGCACAGCAACGGCTATCAAAGGGGCAAATGCAGCGGGTAGATTAACGTCAACTGCAACTACGGGAGGTATTGCAAACCCAGTAGTGTCAACGGTTGAAACCGGAGCTGCCGTAGCAGTAACAACAGCATCTATTTTTGCGCCAATGCTAGCTATATTCTTGGTTATCGGGATATTGTTTTTCATTTTTACAATATATCGCAAACTCAGACCTAAATCTAAATAGTAAACTAACAACAAAATCAAAAGGTTAAAGTGAAAATAATCTCAATGATACCAGCGCGTTATCAAGCCTCTCGTTTTCCAGCGAAATTGATGCAAGATCTTAATGGTAAGCCCGTCATTTTAAGAACCTATGAAGCTGTGATGGAAACAAAACTTTTTGATGATGTTTATGTAGTTACCGATAGTGAAATTATCTATTCCCTTATTGAAGAAAACGGAGGGAAAGCCTTAATGAGTATTGAAAAGCACGAAAGTGGAAGCGATAGAATTGCAGAAGCCGTTGCTGATATGGAAATTGACATCGCTATTAATGTTCAAGGTGATGAACCTTTTATAGATACTGAAAGCTTGCGTAAAATCATCGAAGTTTTCAAAAATGATACCACCAAAGAGATTGATTTAGCATCATTAATGACTCCTATAACCGATTGGGATGAAATTTCCAACCCGAATACTGTTAAGGTCATCGTGGACAATCGTAATTTTGCACTTTATTTTTCACGTTCCCCAATACCATATCCCAGAGATAAAGAAACTGGTGTTGTTTACTATAAGCACAAGGGTATTTATGCCTTTAGAAAAAGAGCACTGGCAGACTTTCAACGACTGCCGATGCTCAATTTAGAAGCTACCGAAAAAATAGAGGCCATACGCTTTTTAGAATACGGTAAAAAAATTAAAATGGTAGAAACGCATGTAACCGGTATAGAAATTGACACACCAGAAGATTTAGAAAGAGCAAAAAAAGCATGGAAGTAAATTTTTCAAACATAACAACGATAGGTTTTGATGCCGATGATACACTCTGGGTCAACGAAACCTATTTCCGTAAAACGGAAGAAAGGTTTGCAGAACTGCTTGAAGGCTATGAAACTAAAAACAAAATTGATCAAGAGCTCTTCAAGATGGAAATGAAGAACTTAGAGCTGTACGGTTACGGAATTAAGGGCTTTATGCTATCTATGGTGGAGTCAGCATTAGAATTGTCAAATGGAAAAGTAAAACAAAAAACCATTTCAGACATTTTAAATCTTGGTAAAGAAATGATCTTTCACCCTGTTGAATTATTAGAAGGTGTAGAAGAAGTGTTGGCCGGATTGCAAACAAAGTACCGATTACTGGTTTTAACAAAAGGAGATTTGTTAGACCAAGAACGTAAACTTGAAAAATCAGGACTTTCAAAGTACTTTCATCATGTTGAAGTGCTGAGTGATAAGAAAGAGAGCAACTATAAAAATCTATTGGAACATTTAGAAATAAAAACAAATGAGTTTTTGATGGTAGGGAATTCACTGAAGTCAGATGTTATACCTATAGTAAATCTTGGTGCTCAGGCCATTCACGTTCCTTTTCATACCACATGGGCACATGAAACGGTTTCAAAAGAAGAAGAACAAGAAAATGATTATTTAAAGTTGAACGAGATACGAGATATTTTGAAGTACCTGAATTGAAAATGAAGACGGAAAATAATATAGAAAATAAAAGCATAGTTCTGGAAAAGAAAAAACACTACAAAAACTTTCCCATGGTGCCACGTGTGGTATTCGGTAGGGGAAGTTTTGACCAATTGGCAGATGTACTATTACCTAAAAGAAAAAACTCAGATGCCCCTTTTATTTTTCTGGTCGATGATTTTTTTGAAGGTTCTGATTTAGAAAAACGAATTCCTTGGTTGTTCAATGACCAAATTATTTTTATTTCGGCCGAGGAAGAACCAAAGACCAATCAAGTAGATATTCTGGTAAAAAAGATTCGCTCTGATTTTGAGGAATTACCTTCGGGTATTGTTGGTATTGGCGGCGGTACACTATTAGATTTGGCAAAGGCGGTAGCTGTAATGCTTGGTAACCAAGGCCTATCAAAGAATTATCAAGGTTGGGATTTGGTGCAAAGACCTTCATTATACCATGTCGGCGTTCCAACAATTAGTGGCACTGGGGCCGAAGTATCTAGAACGGCAGTACTCTCAGGTCCAGAGAAAAAGTTGGGAATAAATTCTGACTACACGACTTACGACCAAGTAGTTTTAGACCCTGATTTTTTAAAAACAGTACCCAAAGAACAATGGTTTTATACCGGTATGGATTGTTTCATACACTGCGTTGAATCTTTAAATGGTACGTTTTTAAATGCCTTTAGTCAAAGCTATGGGGAAAAAGCTTATGCGCTTTGTCAAGAAGTATTTTTAGGAGATTTGCAACAAGAAGAGGCCGAGGAGAAATTGATGATGGCCTCTTGGCATGGTGGTATGAGTATCGCCTATTCCCAAGTTGGCGTAGCACATGCAATGAGTTACGGTTTATCTTACGTTTTAGGCACAAAGCATGGAATTGGTAATTGTCTTGTTTTTCAATATTTGGAAGAGTTTTATCCAGAGGGAGTCGCGCTCTTTAAGCAAATGCTGGCCAAACATGAGATTGTACTTCCCAAGAATATTTGCGCAGAGCTATCTGAAGAACAGATGGAAACCATGATTGATGTAGCCTATGCTATGGAAGCTCTTTGGGAAAATGCTTTGGGGGCAAATTGGAAAAATCAACTCTCGAAAGAAAAACTAAGAGCTATCTATCAAAAAATATAAACCCATTTAAACATTATATGAACGACCGAAGCCTTTTAGATGTTTCATAGTATAGCAAAGTTCATTTACTTCAAACTAATGGGTTGGCATTTAGAAGGTCAATTTCCGAAGCTGAACAAATATGTTGTCATCGTAATACCCCATACCCATTGGATGGATTTTATCATTGGTATTCTCGTTCGCGCTATTTCAAGACAGCAAATCAACTACGTGGGTAAAAAGAGTTTGTTCAAACCTCCTTTTGGGTGGTTTTTTAAGGCAACTGGCGGTGCCCCAGTTGATAGATCTAAAAATTCTAATATGGTAGATAGTGTTGCCACTATTTATAAAGAACGAACCATTTTCAGACTCTGTTTGGCACCTGAGGGAACCCGTAAAAAAGTAACATCGTTAAAAACCGGATTTTACTATATCGCTAAAGCGGCGGAAGTACCCATTGTGATGGTAGCCTTTGATTTTAGTAAGAAAAAGGTAACGATAGCCGAACCGTTTTACCCGACGGAAGATGTGAATATGGATTTTCGAAAAATCCGAACTTTTTTCAAAGGGGTAGAGGGTAAGATTCCTGAATACAGTTTTGGCGATTAGTCAGGGTGTAGTTATAGCTTCTTTAAAATTCTCGTTTTTGTAGTATCAATGGCCCTTTTAGAATTACCCGGAAATACGAGATTAGTGCTAGAGTAAGTATCACCAAAAGTTATTGCTGCAGCATAAACTTGTTGAATGGCATCAGTCAATTGTCCCTCTGTCAGCTCCTTTAAGGGATGCGTATAAACAGACCAAATAATTTCATCACTTAGGGCATATTTTATATCAAGAGCGGAATGAAAATTGGCAACTAACGTATTCAACAAATCATCTTCAGTGAGTTCAACCCTTTTAACAATGGGTGAAATAATACGCATGCGATTGGCATTCTCATCGTAAATACAGATCAAGAGTCCGTTATTGATACTGAACTGTATCTGGCTGTTATTGACGACCAGGGTATCAGCTTCTTGTTCAATAATTTCCACTAACCGTTCAGGAGTCATTTGTTGTGCACTAATGATTGTAGAAAATAACAGTGCCGTAAACAAAAACCATTTCATAACTAATACATTTCTATTTAAGTCGAAGAAGTATTCTTTACTTTGCTGTCTTGTAAAAAGTTTTTCATCCATAGGTAATTTTGTGCATTTCATCGATCATTAAATACAATATAAATCAAAAACAAAGTTTTTGATTTATATTGTTAAAGAAATGTAAAAGGACACTTTCACTAACCAACCTTCTTC
Source organism: uncultured Flavobacteriaceae bacterium (assembly GCA_964353095.1). Classification (GTDB taxonomy): domain Bacteria; phylum Bacteroidota; class Bacteroidia; order Flavobacteriales; family Flavobacteriaceae; genus Croceitalea. The sequence goes on from CAYGUO010000088.1 coordinate 8,518, forward strand.
ATTCCAAACTTAGTTCCCTCACTAAATCGTTTAAGAACCCCAATCCTGAACTTGCTTCAATGCTTGGTTTAACTAAATAACCAAAGCAAATGAGAAAAACTACGCACCGTAGGTCTTTTTTGACTACTTCATTAAAGGCAGCAGTTGGTATTGGTGTATTATCATCAACCACAACTCCAAAAGTTTTTGCAAACGAATCCCGAAAGAACGATTTTAGAATAAAATCTTTTCAAAAATATGTTGAAGTAAAGGGAAAGATTTTTGATAAAACTGGCAAGCTTCCATTGTCGAACGCCAGCATTCAAGTAAAATTTCTATCGCCTGATAACAAGAAACTTGAGATAAGTAAAAATCTGGTTACTGATTCCCAGGGCAACTATGCTTTCTTAACCAATATTCCTCAAAGAGAATATGGCAAGCATCATAAAGTTCATTTTAAGATTGCCAGTGATTCCAAGGAGTATAGTACAGAAATTTCCTTTAATAATTTAGGAGCTTATATTTCTTCAAAGCATTGGGAAGAAAATGTACAATTAGGTAATCAACTTCTTTTTCCCAAAAAAGAATCCTTTTTAAATAAAGCAACAATCAATTTTAATATTTCATTCAACAACTAAAATTTCAAAAACTATGGAACCATTTATAGGACAAATCATGATGGTAGGCTTCAATTTTGCACCAAGAGGATGGGCGCTTTGTAACGGACAACTTTTGTCGATATCCTCAAATACTGCGCTATTTTCACTACTCGGCACTACTTATGGCGGTGATGGTAGAACAAGTTTTGGTCTTCCCGATTTAAGAGGTAGAGTTCCCGTACATGTTGGTGCTGGCCCTGGTTTGCCCAATGTTGCCTGGGGTCAACGTTCAGGATCACCAACAAATACGCTCAGGGTAGATCAATTACCATCACATAATCATACGGTGAGCTTGCCAGCAAAAGAAGAAGCAGATGCTGAGGTACCAACCAATAATGTAATTGCGGGAGCGGGTTTTGATGGGTTTGGTACTACAAGCGATACGAATATGGCCCCACTTCCCGTAGGCAATACAGGCGGAAACCAAGCTGTAAATAATATGCAGCCTTTCCTAGGAGTCTATCACGTAATAGCCCTTCAAGGAATCTTCCCTTCAAGAAGTTAATTGTAATACTAACCATCAACCTATTCACATGAAAAAAATTACCCTTTTGATGGCTTTAATGCTATCAACGATACTTTCTTATTCGCAAACGTCATTGACAGCAGGAGATATTGCTTTTCTTGGTGTGAATACTGATGGTGTAACAGATGCGGATGATTCCTTCGCATTCGTCTTGTTAAAAGACATTGATGCAGCGACCACAATAACATTTACTGATCGCGGTTGGAACGACGGTACGGGCTTTGTAACGCCTTTGGCAGTAGGTGATGGCGAATTCACTTGGACTTCTGGTGCTGATAGAACAGCAGGAGAGGTCATTACTTTGAATTTTGCCACATTAACGCCCAGTGCCGCATCTTTTACGGTTTTAGGTGATCAATTATTTGCTATTCAAGGCACCATAGTTACTCCTGTTTTTATTGCAGGTATGCAATTGAACAATGGAACTGGAAGTGATGATGCAAATTGGGATGGCGCAGCTACTTCAAATACAACCTCTGCATTGCCTGATGCATTGACTACAGGTGATACTGCAGTTCGGCTTTTAGGGGCAGGTGGTATGGAGCAGGACAATTGGCAATTTAGCTGTTCTGTTGCAGGTGGTTGCCCTTTATCAGGTACGCCAGAAGAAATTAGGGCAATAGTCCATAATCCAGCTAATTGGATTAGTGATAATACAACACCTTATTCACCTACTGTTGACGTTAGTTTTGGTGTTCCAACTATTGTTTCGGGATCGCCATGTGCGGTTTCCATAGAAAACCAACCCGAAGACCTTAGCGTTTGCCTTACGGGTACACCAGGAACGGCAGGTTCAATATCAGTAGTTGCAACAACAGGTTTAGGTGCGCTAAGTTACCAATGGGAGCAATTGGTAGAGGGTGCTACAACGTGGTCTGAAATCGGTGTGACCAATGCAGAACTCGAGTTTCAGGCTCCATCACTTTCTTTGAGCGGGGCACAATATCGTGTGATTGTCACTTCAGATAATGGCACCCCAAGCGATGATACCGATGATTGTTCGGTTACCAGTGATGCTGCAACCTTGACAGTCAATCCACTGCCCACAGTAAGCTTTACGGCCCCCGAAGATTTACAGATAGATGCTGGAGTACAGGCTGGTCTTGGCGGAGGCACACCAGCGCAAGGCTCTGAGGCAGGAGATACAGGCGTGTACAGCGGTCCAGGTGTTACAGATGATGGCAATGGCATGACCTATAGTTTTGATCCCGCTGTAGCTGGTTTGGGCACACATACGATTACCTATACTTATACCAGCACAAATGGTTGTATAGCAGAGGCCAGTGATGATGTTGAGGTTTTATCTGCATCCCCGCCTTGTATAGTTACAATAGACACCCAACCACAAGATGTGTCCAAGTGTCAATTTGATAGCACGCCAACACCTATTTCAGTATTGGCCTCCGGTAATGGTACCCTAAGTTATTTTTGGGAAGCATTGCTGCCTGGTAGCTCTTCATGGGCAGAAGTTGTTCCAAGTGCCAATGGTACTTCACAATTAACATTTAATGCTGTAGACATTTTAGCAAGTGGAACACAATACAGAGTTACGGTTACCTCAGACAACGGTACTCCAAGTAACGATACCGATGATTGTTCGGTGACCAGTGATGCTGCAACCTTAACTGTCAATCCACTGCCCACAGTAAGCTTTACGGCCCCCGAAGATTTACAGATAGATGCTGGAGTACAGGCTGGTCTTGGCGGAGGCACACCAGCGCAAGGCTCTGAGGCAGGAGATACAGGCGTGTACAGCGGTCCAGGTGTTACAGATGATGGCAATGGCATGACCTATAGTTTTGATCCCGCTGTAGCTGGTTTGGGCACACATACGATTACCTATACTTATACCAGCACAAATGGTTGTATAGCAGAGGCCAGTGATGATGTTGAGGTTTTATCTGCATCCCCGCCTTGTATAGTTACAATAGACACCCAACCACAAGATGTGTCCAAGTGTCAATTTGATAGCACGCCAACACCTATTTCAGTATTGGCCTCCGGTAATGGTACCCTAAGTTATTTTTGGGAAGCATTGCTGCCTGGTAGCTCTTCATGGGCAGAAGTTGTTCCAAGTGCCAATGGTACTTCACAATTAACATTTAATGCTGTAGACATTTTAGCAAGTGGAACACAATACAGAGTTACGGTTACCTCAGACAACGGTACTCCAAGTAACGATACCGATGATTGTTCGGTGACCAGTGATGCTGCAACCTTAACTGTCAACCCATTACCCATAGTCACCTTTACTGCCTTAGCAGATATACAGTTAGATGCCGGTGTACAAGCTGGTCTTGGCGGGGGCACGCCAGCGCAAGGCTCTGAAGCAGGAGACACAGGCGTGTACGGCGGTAATGGTGTTACAGATGATGGCAATGGTATGACCTATAGTTTTGACCCCGCTGTAGCTGGTGTGGGCACACATACCATTACTTACACCTATACTAACGCAAATGGTTGTACAGCTGAGGCCAGTGATGATGTTCAAGTGTTTTCAACTCCAGAAATCTCCATAGGAGATGTATCCCAAGTTGAGGGTACAGGTGGCACAACAGCTTTTGAGTTTACGGTAAGCTTAAGCGCCCCGTCTTCTTATATTGTTATGGTAGATTACAAGACCGTTGACGGCTCGGCCACTGAGCCGGATGATTACGCTAGAATATTTGATTCAACGCTCACCTTTGATATAGGCGAAACAGAGAAGACCATAACGGTCAATGTGGTGTCAGATGCAGATTTTGAGGGCGATGAAAACTTTACGGTTGTTTTGGAAGACCCGCTTAATGCCACGATTGCTAATGACCTAGGAACGGGTACGATATTAAATGATGACGTAGAAGGCTGCACCACTCCCTTTAACGTAGCCTTGAACAAGGCTTCAAGCCAGTCAAGTACGT
>CAYGUO010000089.1:0-12454 GCA_964353095.1 uncultured Flavobacteriaceae bacterium
GGTGGTATTGGTTACGGCAAAGCCGAACAAGCCTTAAAAGATACTCCTGAGAAAGGGGATAAAATTGTGATATTGGGAGGTGACAACTACCGAATAGGAATGGGTGGTGCTGCGGTTTCTAGCGCTGATACCGGTGAGTTTGAATCGGCCATTGAACTTAATGCCGTACAACGCTCTAATCCTGAAATGCAAAAACGTGCTGCCAATGCCATTCGTGGTATGGTAGAAAGTCATGAGAATCCTATTGTATCCATTCACGACCATGGTGCGGGCGGACATTTAAATTGTCTTTCTGAATTGGTTGAAGATACGGGCGGTCATATTGATTTGGATAAATTACCCGTAGGTGACCCTACCCTATCTGCCAAAGAGATTATTGGTAATGAGAGCCAAGAGCGTATGGGCTTAGTTATTGGCCAAGAACATACCGCATTGCTAAAACGTATTGCTGAACGAGAACGTTCGCCCATGTATGAAGTTGGTGATGTTACTGGCGAACACCGTTTTACATTTGAATCAAGTACTACTGGGGAAAAACCAATGGATTTAGCACTTTCTGATATGTTCGGGAGTTCACCGAAAACCATCATGGAAGACATTACGGTACAGACCAATTTTAAAGATGCATCATATACCATTGAACATTTTCATGACTATTTAAATCAGGTATTACAACTTGAAGCAGTAGCTTGTAAAGACTGGCTGACCAACAAGGTAGACCGTTGTGTAGGAGGTAAAGTGGCCAAACAACAATGTGTTGGCCCCTTACAGTTGCCATTGAACAATTGTGGCGTCATGGCGCTTGATTTTAAGGGAAAAGAAGGTGTTGCAACAAGTATTGGGCATTCTCCCATTTCAGGCTTAATTGACCCTGTTGCTGGAAGCAGAAACAGTATTGGTGAAGCGTTGACCAATTTGGTTTGGGCGCCATTAAAAGGTGGACTGCAAGCGGTTTCGCTTTCTGCCAACTGGATGTGGCCCTGCAAAAACAAAGGGGAAGATGCACGCTTGTATAAGGCTGTGGAAGCTATTTCTGAATTCTCAATTGCGCTGGGCATCAATGTACCCACGGGCAAGGATTCGTTGTCCATGAAACAGAAATACAAAGACCAAGAAGTTATCGCCCCTGGTACCGTGGTCATTTCTGCTGCAGGCAATTGTAATGACATCACAAAAGTAATTGAACCTGTTTTGCAAAAAGATGGTGGAAGTATTTATTACATCAACCTATCACAAGATACTTTTAAATTAGGGGGTTCTTCCTTCGGACAAATTCTGAATGCTATTGGTAGCGAAGCACCGAGCATTACAGATGCTGGGTATTTTAAATCAGCCTTTAACACCATACAACAACTGATTGTTGCCGGTCATATCTTTGCCGGTCATGATATCGGTTCTGGTGGATTGATTACCACCTTGTTAGAAATGTGCTTTTCAGACAATGGTCTGGGTGCCGAATTGGATGTAACAACCTTGGGCGAAGAAGATACCATCAAGGTGCTTTTCGCTGAAAATATTGGTGTGGTGATTCAGACCAAAGACACCACTGCAGAAAAAGTGATGGAAACCGCTGGCTTGGACTTCTACAAACTTGGAAACGTGCTTTCTGAAGGAGAATTACGCCTTAAAAATCATGGTGTGGAAATAGGCTTAAATATTGCCTCTTTGAGGGATACCTGGTTCAAGACCTCTTATTTGTTAGATAACAAGCAAACTGCAAATGGTTTGGCTAAAGAACGTTTTACTAATTATAAGAAGCAGGAGTTAGAGTATCTTTTTCCGAAGAATTTCACGGGCGTCATTGCGAGCAAATTAAAGCAATCTTCTGAAAGTCAACAGATTACTTCTTCGCAAAGCCTTAACGGCAATGCTACTCGCAATGATAGACCAAAAGCAGCCATTCTGCGTGAAAAAGGCAGCAACTCAGAGCGTGAAATGGCCAATGCCATGTTCTTGGCCGGGTTTGATGTAAAGGATGTACATATGACCGATTTAATTTCGGGTCGGGAAACGTTGGAGGATATTCAGTTTTTAGGAGCCGTTGGTGGTTTTTCCAATTCTGATGTGTTAGGGAGCGCAAAAGGTTGGGCGGGAGCTATCAAATATAACCAAAGAGCCAACAAGGTTATTAAAGACTTCTTTGCAAGACCAGATACGCTGTCGGTCGGAATTTGTAACGGTTGTCAGCTATTTATGGAGTTAGACCTCATCAATCCTGAACACGATGTCCACGGTAAAATGACCTATAATGATTCTGGTAAGCATGAGAGTAATTTCACTTCCGTAAAGATTCAAAAAAATAACTCGGTGATGCTTTCTTCTATGGAAGGAACAACCTTGGGCGTTTGGATTTCCCACGGAGAAGGTAAGTTCAGTTTGCCAAATTCAGAAGACCACTATGATATTGTAGCCAAATATGGCTATGAAAGTTATCCTGCTAATCCGAATGGGAGCGATTTTAATACTGCGATGCTTTGTGATAAAACAGGACGTCATTTGGTTACCATGCCGCATATAGAACGTTCCATCTTTCCATGGAACTGGGCGCATTATCCAAAGAATCGGCAAAACGATACGGTTTCACCTTGGGTAGCAGCTTTTGTGAATGCTAAAGTTTGGCTACAAAATTTGTAAATTCAGGATTCTAACTACAATCGAGAACCATGAAAAAACAAAGCCTGACTACTGTAAACAGAAGGAACTTCATTAAAAATTCTTCACTACTCACAATTGGAGCATTAGGAACTACCGGCCTTATGGCAGCGCCACACTTACGACCACTGACAAGCTTTAGTCAAGATAGTGATGTGAACATTGTTGGCCCTAAAGAAGGTTATACTCCACAAGTAGGCACATTAGTTTCTATGATGAATTGGATGCGCATGGTCATACTAGCCCCAGTAAAAGACATGAGTATTTCTGATCTTGATTATTTGGTTGATGATGACGCGAACAGTATTGGGGCTATGCTAATGCATTTAGCTGCAACGGAACGATTTTACCAAATTCACACCTTTGAAAATAAAAGTTGGGGAGACTGGTCAAAAGAAGATTCAGAAAAATGGTCGGTAGCCTCTGGACTAGGAGCAAAAGCACGAAAAAAAATAAAAGGAAAGCCATACGAGTATTATCTTGAAGAAATGACCAAACTTAGAGAATTTACCTTATCAGAATTTGCAAAACGTGATGATGAATGGTTAATGGCGGTAGACAATAACTTTCCGTGGGGACCGACAAATAATTATTGTAAATGGTTTCATGTTTGCGAACATGAATCTAACCACAACGGGCAATTTAAGTTTATAAAATCCCGAATTTCGTAGCCATGGTTGTTCGTAGTGCAAATAAAAATGACGTTTCTACCATTGTAGAAATGATTGCAAATGATGAGTTAGGTAAACTTCGGGAAGATTTTCAAATCCCCCTACCTCAAAAATACTATAGTGCATTTCAAAACATCCTTTCAGACCCTAACCAAGAATTGGTGGTCATTGAAAATGAAAAATTTGAGGTGATTGGAACCCTACAACTATCTTTTCTACAATATTTGACCTATCAAGGAGGTATTAGAGCACAAATTGAAGCGGTTCGAATTCATACAAAATATCGCGGTCAAGGAATTGGGCAACAATTATTTGATTGGGCAATTACTAAAGCAAAAGAAAGAGGAGCGCACGTAGTTCAACTTACTACCGATAAAAAAAGACCTGAAGCCCTGTCTTTTTATGAAAAGTTAGGATTTAAAGCCTCTCATGAAGGAATGAAAATGCACCTGAAAACGATTTAAGGATTACCTTTTTTGACAACAAGAAAATGGTCGTCCATGACATTACCAAGTAGCATAAAATCACCATAAATACCAGCTACAGTTGAAGCGGACATCGATTGGCCGTCATCAACATAAACAGATTCTAAGGTATAATTCCCTTTTTCATGATAATCTATTTTTATGATTTCTGAAGGTGCTGTTTCGCTGTTTCCTTGTGCGTAGGAATTGAACGCCAGAAGATTAGGATGGCAGCCTACCCAAAGGGTGCCATTCGTATCTAACTCAATATTATCAACACCGGTGCCGCAATCAATAGACTCCAAATAATTCAAGTCCCCATTCTCAAGCCTAGTATACACATTGATTTTAAAACTTCGTGGAGATGCAATAAACATTAGGTTACGTTGGGCATCAAAATTAATTCCGTTTGCATAAGACAAATCATTATCCACTACACGATAGTCCGTTCCATCAAAATATACCGTTTCGCATTTAGAGAGCTCCAAATAATTCTCTGCCAAACGACCAATTGTAGCTTGATAATAATGATCGTTGGTAACATAAAACTTGTCTTTGGAAACGGCAACAATATCATTAGGGGAATAAATAAGTTCATTGCGTAAAGTCTTGTAATGTACCAAACTGTCTTTATGGTATAAATCGTATACCTCAATACTTTCCCCTTCTGCATGATTGATAACGAATAACCTATGTTGTGTACTATCTACTTTGAAAAGGCTAATACCATGTGGAGAAAGTTTTCGGTTTTGGTTTTGTGTTAGCGATTTTACATCGATTGTCCCATTTTTAAAATGCATCACATAAATACCACCTTGTTTTGGACTGCCATCCCGCTCCGCAGCGCGATCATAGGATATAAAAATGGCAAAATCATTCTCTTCATCTACCGTTAAATCTTCCACACCAGCAATCGGTATTTTTTTGTAGACGTGCTGATTGTTCTTGTTTTCAATAGTCCTAAAAAAGCCTGTAGAAATTAAAATATAAAGTATGTATGCTAGCAAGGCTAAAATACTAAGAACTAAAATCCATTTTTTGTTGGTCATTATACGGAGGTTGGAGGGTTAAATAAAGTATTAAAGATATTGGATTTAGCTAAGCTAAAAAATAGTAGACTTTTGAGCGAAAAACATACTCCTAAAAGATTATCAAATATTTAGCTATTTTTTTACGGAACCCATTTTAAAATCCCGCTTCCTTTCCCTATTTTGCAAAGACTTAATAGAAAAGTACTATGCAGCAGGTAACCAGACTCTTTGATTTCCCCTACTACCAAAAGGAGAATTTTGATTTAAAAAACGCTTTGGTAAGTAAAAAGGATGGAAAATGGATTAGCACTTCTACGCAAGAATATATTGATAAAGCCAACGCAATTAGTCGAGGCTTATTAAAATTGGGGGTTAAACCCAATGATAAAATTGCCATTATTTCCATGACCAATAGAACGGAGTGGAATATTTGTGATATTGGTATTCTTCAAATAGGTGCCCAAAACGTTCCCATTTACCCAACCATTTCGGAAGATGACTATGAATATGTTTTAAATCATTCTGAAGCTTCCTATTGCTTTGTTTCTTGTCAAGAAGTATTGGATAAGGTACTTTCCATAAGTGGAAAACTTAAAAAGTTAAAAGATGTGTTTTGCTTTGATGATTTGGCCAACTGTGAAAACTGGAGCAAAGTTTTGGAAAAAGGCGCTGACACCGGCAATCAAGATGAAGTTGAAGCTAGAAAAGCTGCTGTAAAACCTGAAGATTTAGCAACATTGATTTATACCTCTGGTACAACCGGAAGACCCAAAGGTGTGATGCTATCACATAATAATATTGTTTCTAACGTCATTTCCAGTAAAGAGCGTGTTCCTTTTGAAGCTGGCGCAAGTGCTTTAAGTTTTTTACCCGTATGCCACATCTTCGAACGTATGATTTTATATCTATATCAATATTGTGGTATTCAAATCTATTTCGCCGAAGGCCTTGATAAGATAAGTGATAACCTGAAAGAAGTGAAACCAGAGGTAATGACCGTTGTACCACGGTTGTTAGAAAAGGTTTATGATTCGATTATTGCCAAGGGTACTGCGCTTGAAGGGATTAAAAAGAAACTTTTTTTCTGGGCAGTTGAGCTTGGTCTTAAATATGAGCCTTATGGTGCCAACGGTTGGTGGTATGAAAAACAACTCGCCATTGCCCGCAAATTAATCTTCAGCAAATGGCAAGAAGGTCTTGGAGGCAACTTGAATACCATGGTTTCAGGTAGTGCAGCGCTTCAACCTAGGTTGAGTCGTGTTTTTGGTGCTGCTGGTATTCCTGTTATGGAAGGCTACGGCCTTATAGAAACTTCTCCTGTAATTTCCGTCAATCAAGAAAAAGGGGGAGGTTGGCGCATAGGCTGTGTTGGGCGCGTGATTAATGATGTAGAGGTAAAGATTGCCAGTGATGGAGAAATACTTTGCAAAGGCCCTAATGTGATGATGGGATATTACAAAGACGAGAAAAAAACAGCTGAAGTTATTAAAGACGGTTATTTTCATACTGGTGATATTGGTATCGTTGATTCTGATGGTTTCTTAAAAATTACGGACCGTAAAAAAGAGATGTTCAAAACATCGGGTGGAAAGTATGTAGCGCCTCAATTGTTGGAGAATCGCTTTAAACAATCTCGATTTATAGATCAAATCATGGTTGTTGGTGAAGGTGAAAAAATGCCTGCGGCTTTAATTCAGCCAAATTTTGAATTTCTATACGATTGGGCCGAACGTCACAAAATCACCCTCAGTGAGAACTCTGATATTGTTGTAAATGAAAAGGTATTGGCTAGAATTCAAGAAGAGGTAGATATGGCCAATGAAGATTTCGCTAAATGGGAAAAAGTTAAACAGTTTAGGTTAACACCTGATGTTTGGACTATTGACGATGGGCACCTTACCCCTACCATGAAACTCCGGAGAAAAATCATCAAGGAGAAGTATATGAAACTTTATAACGATATATACGGAAACTAATGGCATTTGAAAAGTACACTACAGAGCAATTAAAAAAATACCAGAAAATACTGCTTATTGCTAGTATTGTGCTGTTAGCCATAATGTGTTTTGCATTGGGCATGGGCGTATACCAGATGAGTAATAATGACAATGACACCTTGATTTTTTTGGTGCCCACGGTATTTGGACCACTTGCAATATTGCCCACAATTTTCTCGGGCAGTATTGGTAGCGAACTCAAAAAAAGGGCAAAAACACCTTAGCTTTAATATTGATATTGTTTAAGGGTTTGTAAAATACTATTTGACAAATATATTATGCATGCATAATATATTTTGCTATATTTGGAATCGAATTTAGGTTCTATGAAGGATTTTACAATCGACTACGCTTTAAGAGCCACTTGGCAAGCAGTTATCAAAATGTACAATGAAGAGGCCAAAAACTACGGCCTTACCATGGCTATTGGTTTTACCTTATTGAGCATAGACCCAAAAAAGGGTACGCCAAGTACCTCCCTAGGCCCAAAAATGGGAATGGAATCTACGAGTCTTTCAAGAATTCTAAAAAACATTGAGGAGAAAGGGTACATTGAAAGAAAACCTAATCCTAATGATGGGCGTGGTGTATTAATTTATCTCACTGACCTTGGCCTTGAAAAAAGAAAAGATTCTAAAGAAGTGGTATTACGTTTTAATGATGCCGCAAAAGAACATATCAGTCAAGAAGATTTAAAAGGTTTCTTCAACACGGTCGATGGCATCAACAAGTTAATTCTTGACAAAAATATTTACGCAAAAACAACAACTAATTAATTCCTTTAGTATACAATGAAGCGACATATAAATAAAGTTGCCGTTATCGGTTCTGGAATCATGGGTAGCGGTATCGCATGCCATTTTGCCAACATCGGTGTAGAAGTTTTACTACTCGATATTGTACCGCGAGAGTTGAACGACAAAGAGAAAGCCAAAGGCTTAACGCTAGAAGACAAGGAGGTTCGCAACCGATTGGTAAACGACTCCTTGACTGCTGCGTTGAAATCAAAACCTTCTCCTATTTACCATTCAAAATTTGCGGGTAGAATTTCAACAGGTAATTTAGAAGATGATATTGCAAAAATCTCAAAAGTAGATTGGATAATTGAAGTGGTTGTTGAACGACTTGATATTAAAAAAATCGTTTTTGAAAACATAGAGAAACATAGAAAACCAGGTACTCTAATTACTTCGAACACCTCTGGTATTCCTATTAAATTTATGAGCGAAGGCAGAAGCGATGACTTCCAGAAACATTTCTGTGGAACACATTTTTTCAACCCAGCGCGTTACTTAAAGTTATTTGAAATCATCCCTGGTCCAAAAACTTCACCTGAGGTATTGGGATTTTTGAATGGTTATGGAGAACAGTTTTTAGGAAAAACATCGGTAGTAGCAAAAGATACTCCCGCGTTTATTGGTAACCGTATTGGTATTTTCAGTATCCAAAGTTTATTTCATGCCGTAAAAGCGTTAGGAATGACTGTTGAAGAGGTAGATAAACTAACCGGACCCGTAATAGGAAGGCCAAAGTCTGCAACGTTCAGAACTGTTGATGTAGTAGGGCTAGACACCTTGGTACATGTCGCTAATGGTATTTCAGATAATTGTAAAGATGATGAACGTCATGAGCTGTTTGCTTTGCCTGATTTCATTGCTACAATGATGGATAATAAATGGTTGGGAAGCAAGACAGGACAGGGTTTTTATAAAAAATCAAAAGACGCAAAGGGCAAAACTGAAATTTTGACACTTGATTTAGATACGATGGAGTATCGTTCTAAGAAAAGTGCAAAGTTCGCTACGCTAGAATTAACCAAGACCATTGATAATGTAGCTGATAGGTTTGCCGTGCTCGTTGGTGGTAAAGACAAAGCAGGTGAGTTTTACAGAAAAAGCTTTGGTGCTTTGTTTGCTTATGTTTCACATCGTATCCCTGAAATTACCGATGATTTATATAAAATAGATGATGCCATGAAAGCTGGCTTTGGTTGGGAGCATGGTCCATTTCAAATTTGGGATGCTATAGGTCTTGATAAAGGCTTAGAATTTATCGCTTCTGAAAATCAAGAAGCAGCCTCTTGGATTGCTGAAATGAAAGCAGCCGGAATTACTTCCTTTTATACTGTTAAAGAGGGGGCAACCTATTTTTATGATATCCCCAAAAAGGAAATGGTCAAAATTCCTGGACAGGATGCCTTTATCATTTTAGATAACATAAGAAAATCAAAAGAAGTTTTTAAAAATAATGGCGTTGTTGTTGAAGATTTAGGCGATGGTATCTTAAACGTTGAATTCCAATCCAAGATGAACACCATTGGTGGTGATGTTCTAGCAGGATTGAACAAAGCAATAGACTTAGCTGAAAAAGACTACCAAGGTTTAGTTGTTGGAAATCAAGCAGCTAACTTCTCTGTTGGAGCAAATATTGGAATGATTTTTATGATGGCAGTGGAACAGGAATACGATGAGCTGAATATGGCCATCAAAATGTTCCAAGATACAATGATGCGCATGCGTTATTCTTCTATTCCAACAATTGCCGCTCCTCATGGAATGGCATTGGGCGGTGGCTGTGAAATATCATTACATGCCGATAAAGTTGTTGCAGCGGCGGAAACCTATATGGGATTGGTAGAGTTTGGAGTTGGTGTGATTCCTGGTGGTGGCGGTTCCAAGGAACTTGCTATGAGAGCATCTGATTCGTTTAGAAAAGGTGATGTGGAATTGAACATCTTGCAAGAATACTTCCTAACTATTGGGATGGCTAAAGTTTCAACATCAGCGTATGAAGCCTACGATTTAGGCCTTCTTCAAAAAGGAAAGGATATCGTAGTGGTAAATAAAGACAGACAAATTGCAACTGCAAAAGCCCATGCAAAATTGATGGCGGAAGCTGGATATACAAGACCCCCAGCACGCAAAGATGTAAAAGTACTGGGCAAACAGGCTTTAGGTATGTTCTTAGTTGGAACCGATTCTATGGAAGCAAGTAGATATATCAGCGAGCATGATAAGAAAATTGCCAATAAACTAGCTTATGTAATGGCTGGTGGTGATTTATCTGAACCAACCTATGTTTCTGAACAATACCTTTTGGATATTGAAAGAGAAGCATTTTTATCACTTTGTACGGAACGTAAAACATTAGAGCGTATTCAACATATGTTAAAGACTGGTAAACCGTTAAGAAATTAGAAAAACCCCCTAGCCACCAAAAGGTGGAATACTAGTCTTAATAAATGAAAAAACGATTTTGAAAACAATTTTTAGAACTAATAACTAAAATCCTATTTACCCCTAATAGGAATTCCCCCTTCGGGGGCTAGGGGGCCGATATGAAAACAGCATATATAGTTAAAGGATATCGTACAGCAGTTGGAAAAGCTCCCAAAGGAGTGTTCCGATTCAAAAGAACGGATGAGTTAGCGGCGGAAACCATAGCACATATGATGAAAGAGCTACCGCAATTAGATAAAAAACGCATTGATGATGTCATTGTAGGTAATGCAATGCCCGAAGGCTCACAAGGTCTTAACATGGCTCGACTTATCTCTTTAATGGGGCTGGATATTATAGATGTTCCTGGAGTTACCGTAAACAGGTTTTGTTCTTCTGGAATCGAGACTATTGGAATTGCGACCGCAAAAATCCAGTCTGGAATGGCAGACTGTATTATCGCAGGTGGTGCAGAAAGTATGAGTTCCGTTCCGATGACAGGATATAAAACGGAATTAAATTATGATGTGGTCAAAGCTGGACACGAAGATTATTATTGGGGAATGGGAAATACAGCAGAGGCCGTTGCCCAAGAATATAAGGTTTCTCGAGAAGATCAAGATGAGTTTGCCTATAATTCCCACATGAAAGCTTTGAAAGCGCAATCAGAAGATCGTTTTCAAGATCAAATCGTACCCATTGAAGTAGAACAAACTTTTATTGGAGCAGATGGTAAAAAGGCGACTAAAAAATACACAGTAACCAAAGATGAAGGTCCAAGAAAAGGAACTTCAACAGCAATTCTAAATAAACTGCGTCCAGTATTTGCAGCAAATGGAAGTGTAACGGCCGGTAATTCATCACAAATGAGCGATGGGGCTGCATTTGTGATGGTTATGAGTGAAGAGATGGTCAAAGAACTAAAATTAGAGCCTATTGCTCGATTGGTCAATTATGCTGCAGCTGGTGTTCCTCCAAGAATTATGGGTATCGGACCCGTGGCAGCCGTTCCAAAAGCACTTAAACAAGCTGGGCTAAAACAAGATGACGTGGAATTGATTGAATTAAATGAAGCCTTTGCTTCACAGTCTTTAGCAGTAGTTCGGGAATTAGGTTTAAATGCGGACATTGTTAACGTAAATGGTGGTGCAATTGCTTTGGGCCATCCTTTGGGTTGCACTGGAGCTAAGCTATCCGTTCAGTTGTTTGATGAGATGCGTAAGCGAAATATGCAAGGTAAATACGGTATGGTTACTATGTGTGTTGGAACAGGTCAGGGAGCTGCGGGGATTTTTGAATTTTTGAATTAGAAAAAAAATTTAGTTATGAGTACAGAAACAATGCAAAAAGATATTCTTAGGGGAGGACAGTTCCTTGTTAAAGAAACTAAATGTGAAGATGTCTTCACCCTTGAAGATCTTAACGAAGAACAGCGCATGATGCGCGAAAGCACCAAAGAATTTGTAGATAGAGAGCTTTGGGCCCATTGGGAACGTTTTGAAAGTAAAGATTATGCATTCACGGAAGAAACCATGCGTAAAGCTGGTGAACTTGGGTTGTTAAGTGTTGCAGTACCAGAATCATACGGTGGAATGGGCATGGGCTTTGTTTCTACCATGTTGGTCTGCGATTATATTTCTGGAGCAACAGGATCTTTTAGTACTGCATTTGGTGCCCATACGGGAATCGGTACTATGCCTATAACCCTTTATGGAACGGAGGAACAAAAACAGAAGTATGTACCTAAATTGGCTTCTGGGGAATGGTTTGGAGCGTATTGCTTAACTGAACCAGGAGCAGGTTCTGATGCTAACTCAGGAAAAACAAAGGCCGTTCTTTCTGATGATGGGAAAAACTATCTGATTTCTGGCCAAAAAATGTGGATTTCCAATGCAGGCTTTTGTAGCCTATTTATAGTCTTCGCAAGGATTGGGGACGATAAAAATATCACTGGTTTTATTGTTGAAAATAACCCAGAAAATGGAATTTCATTAGGTGATGAGGAAAAGAAACTAGGTATCCACGCTTCTTCTACAAGACAAGTATTTTTCAATGAAACAAAAGTTCCTGTCGAAAATATGCTCTCTGAACGCGGCAATGGTTTCAAAATTGCCATGAATGCGCTAAATGTAGGCCGTATCAAATTGGCAGCTGCTTGTTTGGATGCGCAACGCAGGGTAATCAACGAAGCAACTAAATATGCAAATGAGCGTATTCAGTTTAAAACACCTATCATGAATTTTGGCGCTATTAAGGCAAAAATTGCGGATATGGCAACCAACGTTTATGTAGATGAAGCAGCTTCTTACAGAGCGGCAAAAAATATTGAAGATAGAATTGCCATGCGTGAAGCTGCAGGTAATACGCATCAAGAAGCAGAACTAAAAGGAGTAGAAGAATACGCAATTGAATGTTCTATAT
>CAYGUO010000090.1:0-12451 GCA_964353095.1 uncultured Flavobacteriaceae bacterium
TGTCATTGGTAATGACGCATTTGTTTAAATTGTCAATGATCAAGGTGTTTTGAATGGTATTAAAGTCGTTACCAAAGTATTGGTTTTGGACTTCTAAGTTATGGTCATCCATAAAAGAGAGCCATTGTGACTTATTGGTTTTTAAATTAATGCCCACAAAATTATAGTCAGGATGTTTTTGTTTCAGTTCTTTGATGTGGCCCATCAAATTTTTAAAATGCCGTCTTTGAGAGGTGGTCCAAAAATAAAATACAGTAGTATTATGTTTAGAGATATCCTTTAATGAAACTGAATTTCCTTCAAAATCCTCTACAAATAATTCGGGAACTTCTTGATTTTCTTGAAGTCTTTTAATACCATCATAAAGATTAACGATTTCTTCTTCATGTACGCTGTTATTGGATAAATCTTCAAATTCTTTTATGAACGTGTCACAGTCTGCGCTTACTTCGTGGACTTCAAGTAGATAGTCCATCGCTACGTTTCTAAAAAGATTATCGCGCAGCCCCGTATCTTTAACCAAGCTATCGATCAAAATCATTTTATGGCGATTTAAATGCAAATAATTCTTTTTGGCCAAATGGGTATTGGTTCCACAATTTTGAGCACAGGTCATATAAGATAAATTGCCAAAATGGTGAATCATAAAATCATAATAAGGTCTAAAGTAGGCTAAATCCTTATTACTGAAATTCAAGTTTTTTCTATAGGCATAAAAATCCGCGCCCAATTTATGAAACGCATCTTCACTTGTTTTTTTCTTGTGATAAAAAGGATACTTTTCTTTATATAAATAGCTATTGTAGTCTATAGATGCTTTCGCCATGGAAAAGGCGTTTTCAGATAATTCTTCACCAATAATAAGGCTTTCAAGTTCATTAAGTTTTTGTTGCCTAAGGGAATCTATTTTACTCCCAAAATCTGAAGGTGAAAGGTTGTAAAAGGAATACACCAAACGCTCTTCGTCTTCATAATTCAAAAACATCTCGATCATGAAGTTATTTACCTCTTCATTAGAACCTGAAAATACCAAAGATTCATCAAAAGCTACCGTATTTAAGCGCACCACAACGCTGTCACCTTTTTCCAAATACACATATTGCAATTCAGGAGCATGGTCAAAATGATGTAAGCCCTCTTCTACCTCTTCAAGAGCGAATAAGAACCTATTATTTTCATCGATTTTTGCCGAATCCAAAATGATATCATTCTTGTACAAGACAACGAAATCACTGGATGGGTTCACTATTTCGCCTGTAAAGTAAACAGTATCCGAAGTAATTTTTCTGTCGCTACAAGCTAAAACAGTACAACTAAGAAGAAAAAGTAAAGCTTTATTCATACCCCTATTTGGTATAGCAAAGCTATGAATACCACAAAACCGCATCTGTTAAGGGCTAGTTAAATGTTGCAAAACCTTTTCTTAAAGGTTTTATTGAATGATTTCTTGTTGGGAACAGGTGTAATTTTAGCTATTTTTGCAAAAATTAAAATTTTAGTATGCTTTCGGTATCTAACTTATCAGTACAGTTTGGAAAAAGGGTCTTGTTTGACGATGTAAACGTTGCTTTTACCCAGGGTAATTGTTATGGAATCATTGGCGCAAATGGAGCGGGTAAATCAACGCTGCTCAAAATTCTATCAAAAAAACAAGAGCCAACTTCTGGTCATGTTCACTTAGAGCCAGGTAAAAGAATGTCTATTTTGGAGCAGAATCATAATGCCTATGATGAACACACGGTTTTGGAATCTGTAGTAATGGGCAATAAACCGCTTTATGAAATCAAAAATCAAATAGATGCGCTTTATGCGGACTATACGGATGAGAACGCTGAAAAGATAGGGGAGTTGCAGGTGAGATTTGAAGAAATGAACGGATGGAACGCGGATAGTGATGCTGCTGCCATGTTGTCCAATTTAGGTATTTCAGAAAGTTTGCATTATACCACCATGGGAGAAATGGATTCGAAATTAAAAGTGAGGGTTCTTATAGCCCAAACATTATTTGGCAATCCTGATGTTTTGGTGATGGATGAGCCAACGAATGATTTGGATTACGACACCATTCAATGGCTTGAAAACTTTTTGGCAAATTATGAGAACACCGTTATCGTAGTTTCTCACGATAGGCATTTTCTAGATGCTGTTTGTACCCATATTGCAGATATTGACTTTGGTAAAATCAACTTGTACTCTGGTAATTATACATTTTGGTATGAAAGTAGTCAGTTGGCAGCCAGACAACGGGCCCAACAAAACAAAAAATCTGAAGATAAGGCTAAGGAATTACAGGAATTTATTCAGCGTTTTAGTGCTAACGTTGCTAAAAGTAAACAGGCAACATCTAGAAAAAAGATGTTGGGTAAATTAAAAATTGAAGACATTAAACCCTCAAGTAGGCGTTACCCAGCGATCATATTTGAAAGAGAGCGGGAAGCTGGGGATCAGATTTTAAATATTGAAAAACTTGGAGCTCAATCAGAGGATGGGGAGTTACTCTTTGATAATGTTAATATAAACTTGGCAAAAGGAGATAAAATTGCTATCATTTCAAAAGATTCAAGAGCTACGAGTGCATTTTATGAAATTATAATGGGTAATAGAGAGGCCCAGTCAGGTTCTTTTCAATGGGGTGTAACCACAAGTCAATCGTATTTGCCTGCGGATAATGAAAAGTATTTTGATTCGAATATGAATTTAGTTGATTGGCTTCGCCAGTGGACTAAAACCGAAGAGGAACGTGAAGAAGTTTACGTAAGAGGGTTTTTAGGAAAAATGCTATTCAGTGGAGAAGAAGCCCTAAAAAAATCAACAGTTTTATCAGGAGGTGAAAAAGTACGTTGTATGCTCAGCAGAATGATGCTCATGCGTGCTAATGTACTGATGCTAGACGAACCTACAAATCATTTAGATTTAGAGAGCATCACAGCATTCAATAACTCCTTAAAGAATTTTAAAGGCACTGTGATGCTTACTACACATGATCACGAATTTGTAAACACCGTAGCGAACCGTATCATTGAGATTACTCCAAAAGGGGCCATTGACCGTTACTCGACTTTTGACGAATATATGTCAGACAAGACGATTAAGGCACAACGTGAAAAAATGTACACCGTACCGGTTTAACTAAGCGTTGAAATATTTACTGTTCCAAATAGCCGGATTGAAATTTTTACCCATGGCAAAGCCAGAAAAAATTACAACTGCAGCGATAGATTTGAACATGAAAAAGTAAATTATCCAAAACTCTGCTGCGGTATCCGACTTCGAAAACAGTCCGCTAGGCACCAATAAGGTCACAAAGTAGCTTATGAACAGGGTAGTTATGGTAAGGTTTACAATTCCTTTAAAAGGCCAAACCAACGCTTTTCTCAGTGGATGTAAATCATTGCCCCATTTATGGATTAAATAGTAATACCCATTACCTATAGGAGCAAAAAGCAAAGGATCATCTTTGTCTTCTAACTTGAAAAGTTTTGAAGGAGCCATAATCTTAAAACCCTTAATATCAATATGATGCTCTTTTTCAAGATGTTTTATTTTTGAAATACCTTCTTGTGGTATTTGTCCTTTAAAATATTTTGAATCCAAAAAACGTAACCTGTAATCTGTGCAAATATTTTTTATTTGCTCAATGTGGTAAATTTTATCTGTTTCAAGTAAATCAAAAGTAAAGTGATTGATAGCTTGGGACGATTTGGATTTTAAGCGGTTTTCAATTTCCAGCTCTGTCTGAAAATCATGTTCTAAGATTTGATGGACGTCGCTTAAGATTTTTTTTGAGCCTTCTTGGTTTTCTTTAAAACGCGAGAGCTCTTTCTCAATGTTTGTTTTTGTGAATAGCATTTTCTTTTTTTTAGCAATTACTCAAAATTAAGAAATTGATTTTCTGATTGAAAGTCTTAAAATTCCCACTATGTTAATATATTGTTAAATTCTATGAACGGTAATCTAAAAATAAGTGGTATTTAAGGTAAAAGGTTATCTTGTCGATATTATTGGTATTTCATCGATTTAGAACAATAGAGATATCAAAAAATTAAGCGTTGACACTTTATGAAAACCCCCAAATCACTGCCCTATTTCGTACTCTTCTTTTTGACTACATCTGTGTTATTTTCGCAAACTAAGGCATTAGCTACCTTACCGAAAGCGTTCTATTTTTCTAAGGAAAAAAGTATTTTAGAAAGCACAGAAGCTTCTGATCACCATACCATTCTTATGGCTGGATTGACTGCAACAGATTTGGAAGATGTTTTAGGTACAAGTGGTCCATTTACATTTTTCGCTCCTTCTGATAATGCGTTCTCAAAATTTTCTAAAGAAGAGTTGGCTGTTTTGTTTAAGGAAGAGAATAAGAACCAGTTAAAATCACTACTAACGTATCATATCGTTGCGGGTAATTTAACTGCATCTAAAATATTACGCGCCTTGTGCAGTGGCAAAGGGCAGACAAAATTTACAACGGTGCAGGGTACTAAAATCACTGCCACCATGAACGGTATGGATATTATTCTTACCGATTCCTTCGGAAACGCCGCCAAGATAACTACAGCTGATTCCAATCAAAGTAATGGCGTTATTCACGAGATTGATTCCGTCATATTGCCTTCTAAAATTTAAGCTATCTAAGCTCAGCTCCTAACTTTGTAGTAAAGGTGTGTTGTAATTTAGACATTATCTTTTCTATCTGCTTGTCCGTTAAGGTTTTTGAAGCATCTTGCAGTGTAAAGCTGATAGCATAAGACTTTTTGCCTTCTGGCAAGTTTTTGCCTATATACACATCAAACAGATTTACCTTGGTAAGTAAATTGCGCTCTACCTCAAAAGAAGCATCATGTATATCTTTAAAGGAAATATGTTCATCTAATAATAATGCCAAATCACGGTTCACTTCAGGATATTTTGAAATTTCTTCAAAAACAATTTGGTTCGAAACAACCTGTTGTTGAATGGCATCCCAATTCAAATCAGCGTAAAACACATCACTTTTAATGTCAAACTTCGCAACAATATTTTTATTGATTATTCCAAATTCACCTAGTTTTACTTTTTTTGAAAATAGCTCAATCCCCTCAGAATAAAGAGTGTTTGTAACATACTTTTCTTTACTGCCTTTTATTCCAAGTCTGTCAAAAAGGCTACTGATAATTCCTTTCAGAAAGAAAAATTCTGAAGGGTTCGCGGGATGTGTCCAACTGTCTTCCGACTGGTTACCGCTTAAAAGTAATGCTAAATGTGAATTTTCAATATGGCCATCCTCTTTCTGAAAGTAGGTTTTTCCAAATTCAAAAAGTTTGAGATTTTGTTTTCTTCTATTCTGATTAAACACCAAAGCTTCTAAGCCAGAAAAAAGCATAGATTTTCTAAGAACAGCTAAGTCTGCACTTAAAGGGTTCATCATAGCGACTGAACTACCATGGGCTTGTTCTTCAAGCAAGTCATTATACGCTTGTGAAACCAAGCTATTGGTCATAATTTCAAAAAATCCTCTTGAAGCCAGTAAATCGCCAATAATGTTTTGTAATCGATGATTTTCAAATTTTGAATTACTGGCAACAGATGCCGTAAATTTTTCTTTGAATTGAATTTTGTTGTAACCGTATACCCTTAATATCTCTTCAATTACATCAACTTCTCTATGAACATCGGTTCTATAAGAGGGTATTGTAAGTCCAAGACCTGCTTCCGTAACATTGTTTAGCTTTATTTCCAAAGAGGCTAGGATGGACTTTATGGAGTCATGCGGAATTTCTTGACCAATAAGTTTATTGATTTTATCGAAGGTTAAAAAGACTTGAAAATCCTTTTTCTTGTTTGGGTATAGGTCCATAACATCTGAACTTATCTCTCCACCGGCAATTTCTTTTATAAGCTGGGCCGCTCTCATTAGAGCATATTCCGTAAGATTAATATCAATTCCTCTTTCAAAACGAAAAGAAGCGTCGGTATTTAAAGCGTGTCGTTTAGCTGTTTTACGAATTGAAACAGCATCAAAATAAGCACTTTCAAGAAATATAGAAGTAGTGTCACTTGTTACTCCAGAATGAGCGCCTCCAAAAACCCCGGCGATGCACATTGGTTTTTCATTATCGCAGATCATTAAATCATCTTCATCTAATTCGCGTTCAACACCGTCTAAAGTGACAAATTTTGTTTTATTTGGTAAGGTTTTGACTATAACTTTACCGCCTCTTATCTTAGCGGCATCAAACGCATGTAGCGGCTGTCCCAACTCGTGTAGTACATAGTTAGTGATATCAACGATGTTGTTGATTGGAGATAAACCAATGGATAACAATCTGTTTTTAAGCCAACTGGGAGAATCTTGCACCAATACATTGTTAATGGTAACACCGCAATAACGTGGGGCTAAGCTATTATCTTCAACTTCAATATCAATTTTGAGTGCCCTGTTGTCCACAGAAAAATTACTTGTGGAAGGGGTAATCAGTTTCAATGACACTTCTTGTTGTTCTAATCCAGCTTTCAAATCACGAGCCACTCCAAAATGACTCATGGCATCAGAACGATTGGGTGTTAAACCAATTTCAAAAACTTGATCCTGTTCAACATCGAAAATTTCACTTAGTGCGGTACCTGCTTTTAAAATTTCATCTAAAACTAAAATGCCATCATGTCCGGCACCTAAACCAAGTTCATCTTCAGCACAGATCATTCCATGACTTTCTTCGCCTCTAATCTTTCCTTTTTTAATTTGCCAAGCCTCTCCGTCTTTAGTGTAAAGGGTAGTGCCAATAGTGGCAACTGGTACTTTTTGGCCAGCGGCAACGTTTGGAGCTCCACAAACAATCTGTACCGGATTTTCCCCACCAATATCAACCGTTGTTAATTTTAACCTATCAGCATTTGGATGTTTTACGCATGTCAAAACATGACCAACTATAATACCTTTAAGTCCTCCTTTAACTGATTCAAAATCAGTAATTCCCTCAACTTCTAAACCAAGGTCTGTTAAAAGTTCCCCTGTTTTGGTTGCTTCCCAATCTAGTTGCAAAAATTGCTTTAACCAGTTGTATGAAATTTTCATTGGTTAGTTTTAAAGTCTGCAAAGATAAAACATTGCTTCATGACATTCAATGTGAACAGCAATCAAAGATTGGCTTAAAAACTGGAAGGAATTTCTAAATATTCGATTTTATCATCCAAATCTAATAGCAATGGAAAATATCAGTTTTTTCTACTGTCCTATTCTTATTTTCGGATATCAAGAAAGGGAGGAATAATAATTACTATTAGGTGATTGGTATGCAACCATGCAGGCTTCTGAGCACCAGAAACTACCTTTTTATTTACTTCTTGAAAAGGATAAAGTCTTAGCATATAATAGGCAAATAAGAAATTCTGATGATAAGTACGAAGAATTTGAAGCTGGGGTTTAGCGAAACTGCTTTAGCGCTTTTAACAGCATTATTTAAATAATGGTTGATTTGCCCAACCCTATATTTTCATCATTCATATTGATGTCTTCTTGATAATTTCCGATATGGTCTGCAATAAAATCACCAACATGTGAGGTTCCGTATTTTGTTCTGCTTTTTAAGTCTGGGGTTACGATACCCTTTTCAAGTGCCTTGTTCACTGCTTCCCTAACCGCCATGGCTTCTTCAAACAACGAAAAATGTTCTAAAAGCATCGCCGCTGACAATATAGAGGCCACTGGATTAGCAACATTATTTCCTTTTGCCTGAGGAAAAGAACCATGAATAGGTTCAAATAAAGCGTTTTCTTTCCCAATGGATGCAGAAGCTAGTAATCCTATGGACCCACCTATAACACTGCCTTCATCCGATAGGATGTCACCAAACATGTTTTCAGTTAAAATAACATCAAACTGTCTTGGGTTCAATATAATTTGCATGGCTGCATTATCTACAAAAAGGAAGTCTAGAGTAACATCAGGGTAACTTTCTCCTATTTTGGTGACCACTTTACGCCACAATCGAGAAGATTCTAAAACATTCGCCTTATCCACTAAGGTCAACTTATTCTTTCTGTTTTTTGCTGCTTTAAAGGCTAAATGCGCAATTCTGCTAATTTCTTTTTCAGAATATTCGCATAGGTCGGAAGCTATTGTTCCTTTCTCATTAGTTTTCTTTTCACCAAAATAGATACCTCCGGTCAATTCCCGATAGATGATAAAATCTGTTCCAGAAATAATTTCTTTTTTTAATGGCGAATAATCAATAAGTGTGGGAAATACTTTAACAGGTCTAATATTGGCAAATAAACCAAGTTCTTTTCTAAGCTTTAACAAACCTTGCTCTGGTCGTACTTTCGCAGTAGGGTTATTATCGTATTTGGGATCGCCTATCGCTCCAAAAAGCACCGCATCTGATTCCCTACAAAGCGCTAGAGTGTCATCTGGCAAAGGATTGCCTGTTTTGTCAATGGCAATGGCACCTACTGCCGCTTCCTTGTAAGTGAAATTATGTCCAAAATTCTCTTCTACGGCATGTAAACACTTAAGGGCTTGATTCAGTACTTCTGGTCCTATACCATCACCTGGCAGTAAAGCAATCTTTAAATTCATAGGGAAGGGTTCATGCAATGGCTTAGGCCAAGCTTGTTAGGTTGATATTACTAGTCTCTACAATCTCATGAATATCTGCATCCACAATTTCTTTTTTACGGTCAGCGAACTGTAAAAAGTTTTGATATACTTTATCCAATTGTAGCTTGGTAAGCTCGTAACCAACGTTTTTTGCCCTGTACGCCAGTGCTGCACGACCACTTCTAGCAGTAAGCACAATGGTAGAATAACTTACGCCAACATCCTTGGGGTCAATAATTTCATAGGTTTCCCTATTCTTGATCATGCCGTCTTGATGAATCCCTGAACTATGCGCAAAAGCATTGGAACCTACAATAGCTTTATTGGGTTGCACAAGCATTCCCATTTTGTCAGATACCATCAAACTAGTGTCATACAATAATTTACTATTGATATCAGTATCTAAATTTAAGTCAGGGTGTTGGCGCAGAATCATCACCACTTCTTCCAAAGAAGTGTTTCCTGCCCGCTCCCCGATACCATTTATGGTACACTCAATTTGTCTTGCACCGCCAATTACACCTGCTATGGAGTTGGCCGTTGCCAAGCCTAAATCGTTATGGCAATGACATGATAAAATGGCTTTATCTATACCCGTAACGTTTTCTTTGAGGTACTTCATTTTTGCACCGTATTCATCAGGTAAGCAATAACCAGTGGTATCAGGAATATTTAGTACTGTTGCTCCTGCTTTTATTACCGCTTCACATACACGGGCAAGATATTCGTTATCCGTTCTACCAGCATCCTCAGCGTAAAACTCAACGTCTTCAACAAAAGTTTTCGCATATTTTACAGCCGCTACAGCACGTTCGATGATAGCCTCCCTTGTCGAATTAAATTTATGCTTTATATGTGAATCAGAGGTGCCAATACCCGTATGAATTCTAGGGCGTTTTGCAATTTTAATTGCTTCTGCAGCAACTTCAATATCTTTTCTAACTGAGCGCGTAAGGCCGCAAACGGTAGCATTTTTTACCAATTTTGCTATTTCGTGTACCGAATTAAAATCACCAGGACTCGAAATAGGAAAACCTGCTTCAATGACATTCACACCCAACTCGTCTAACCGTTCTGCAATAACCAACTTTTGTTTGGTATCCAATTTGCAGCCCGGTACTTGCTCTCCATCCCTTAGGGTGGTGTCAAAAATTTGTACCTTATCTTTACTCATTATTTCAAGTAGTTTAAACTGAACTACACGAAGATAAAATACAGGTTTCCAAGAACTTGGCATACCTTACAACCATTACAATGTTAAATTGTTTTTCATGATGTTTAATAATCTGAAAGACAGAAAGTTAAATAGCTTTTTTTACGATGACAAATACCCAAAAAGACACTCTATTTGTATTGGTTAAATCACTTTCAAAATCTGAGAAGAGACAGTTTAAGCTATATGTGGGGCGTTTAGGTGTAAATACCGATGCTAAGTTTCTTGCGCTTTTTAACTTATTGGACAAGCTAAAAGTCTATAATGAAAAGCAAATTTTAGACAATGGTATTGTTAAAAAAGCCCAACTTTCTAATCTCAAAGCACATTTATACAAGCAAATTTTAGTAAGCCTAAGGCTAAACCCTGTTAATCAAAACATTCGTGTTCAAATACGGGAACAACTTGATTTTGCCACGATTTTATATCAAAAAGGACTTTATAAACAATCGCTGAAAATATTGGACAAAGCGAAGAATATTGCCATTGATAATGAGGAGAAAAATGTGGCCTATGAAATTGTTGAACTTGAAAAAATTATTGAAACCCAATACATTACCCGAAGTATTCCAGATAGGGCAGACGAATTGGCTGTGCAAGCAAAAGAATTATCGGCACATAATGTGATGACCAGTAAATTGTCCAATCTATCGTTACAGCTGTACGGTATGATGCTAAAGGTGGGTTACGTGCGTAATGATGAAGACTTGCAAGCGGTTAAAGAGTATTTTGATGCCCATTTGCCCGATTATGATATGGAAACCTTAGGTTTCAGGGAAAAATTATGGTTGTACAAAGCCTATTTATGGTACAGTTTTTTAACACAAGATTTCTTATCTTCTTATAAATATGCAAAAAAATGGGTAGATCTTTTCTATGAAAATGAAGAGATGATTCATTTGAATCCCGTTTTCTTTTTAAAAGGAAACCACTATCTGTTAGAATCTTTATTCTACGTTAAATATGGATCGCAGTTTAAGGAAACCTTAATTCAATTGGAAGCGATTGTGGCCAGTAAAGATTTTCCAAAGAATGACAACATCACTTCGTTGGCTTTCTTGTATGTAAACTCCAATAAATTAAACCTTCATTTTCTTGAAGGTACTTTTGAAAAAGGACTTTATTTGGTGAATATTATTGAGTACGGAATTAAAAAGCATCGCGATAGAATAGATGAACACCACATTATGTTATTGTATTACAAAATCGCGTGTTTGTATTTTGGAATAGGAGACAATAAAAATTGTATTGTATACCTCAAAAAAATCATTAACAATAAAAATCTTAAAATGCGCGAAGACTTGATGTGTTTTGCAAGAGTTTTAAGTTTAGTCGCTCATTATGAGGCTGGTATGGACTATCACTTGGAAGTCCAATTAAAAAGTACTTATAAGTTTTTACTCAAGATGAATGACTTACAAGCGGTACAAAAAGAGATGATTAAATTTTTAAGAAGTCTAGGAGATATTTATCCTAATGAGCTTAGAAACGAATTTCAAAAGCTATATAATGAGCTACAAAAATATGAAAACCACCCTTATGAAAAACGTGCTTTTTTATATTTGGATATCTTATCTTGGCTAGAAAGCCATCTACAAAATAAGCCTGTGAGTGTCATTATAAGTGAAAAAGCAAAAGCGATAATCCGTTAATCAAGTTCATTGAGCGTTAAGAATACAAGTCTTACCCATTTACTGGAAATCAACTTGGCAATGGTTTTTATAAGTACCTCTGGTGCTTTGGGAAGATACATTGACCTACCAGTTCCTTTGACGATAGTTTCTCGTTCTATTTTAGCATTCGTTGTACTGCTTTTATATTCTAAATGGAAGGGTTTTTCTTTTAAAACGGCTAAGCGTGATGTTTTGCCCATTATTTTTAGTGGCTTGTTTCTTGGGCTTCATTGGGTCACCTACTTTTATGCGCTTAAACTTTCTAATGTAGCGATTGGGATGCTATCGTTATTCACCTATCCTATTTTGACTTCGTTGTTAGAACCTTTGATTTTAAAAACAAAATTTCAAAAAATACATTTGCTTTTAGGGGCATTGGTACTTATTGGAATTTACTTTTTGGTGCCTTCTTTTGACTTGGACAATTCGTACACTTTAGCTGTTGCCATAGGGTTGTTGTCAGCATTGTTTTACGCTTTGCGCAATATCATTTTAAAAAGACAAACGAGCAGCTACAATGGATCAACGCTAATGTGCTTTCAGCTATTGGTCGTAACAATGGTATTATCTCCGGCATTTATGTATTATGAGTTGCATTCTATTACTTCACAATGGCAATGGCTGGTGGTATTGGCCGTATTGACCACATCGATTGGCCATACCTTATTTTTGAATAGTTTTAAAAATTTCTCCATTACTACAGCAAGTATTTTAAGTAGTGTTCAACCGATATTCGGAATTATTATTGCAGCAATATTTTTAAAAGAAATACCCACGCTATTAACCGTAGTAGGCGGAATCTTAATTTTAAGCTCCGTGGTTATTGAAAGTGTACGCTCTTACAAAAAACAATAAGAATTAATTGCTTATGCCCGGTGTAGTTAAATTCATTTGCGGTAATAATCCGCTTGAAAACTTATCAAACTCATTGTTTTTAGCTAGTTTCCTGACCTTTATGGGGTCAAAATTACCGTTAAAATATAGAAA
>CAYGUO010000091.1:0-12144 GCA_964353095.1 uncultured Flavobacteriaceae bacterium
GAATTAATCCTAAAACAGTTGCATCTTAAGAGCCTCATAAACCAAAATCTAAAGCATGCTATTTTTTGACAGCTCAGACAAGAATAGGAGTTTAAAAGTATTTTGTTTACAAATGTAATCTGTATTACCTTCCAAAAATCACGGCATATCGCCTTCATTTATTACAATTGTAACCTAAGTCGTAATAGGAGATAGATATTATACTCAAATATCTTTAAATCAGTCATTTAAAATTCTTTATATCAATTAAAAATTCATTAAAACCTATCTGTTTCTCACGATTTTTAATTGTTTTTAGAAAAGTATTGTTTTATTACCTTTGTTTTAAAATTTACATTTGTGAATATTGAATTTGTAGCGCGTTTAAAACTACTTTTTGAGCATTACAAGCTCACCGCATCTCAATTTGCAGATGAAATTGGTGTGACAAGATCGAGCATGTCACACCTTGTTTCTGGTCGTAACAAACCAAGTCTAGATTTTATTTTGAAAGTAGTCGGTCAATTTCCTGAAGTGAATTTATACTGGCTTTTAAATGGCAAAGGAACGTTCCCTTCAAAAGTAGAAGAGGAAAACAAAACTCCTACCCTAACCAAATCAAATACCAAATCCGGAAATAATATTAAAAATACACCCTCCACTACCACATCAGGAAAGCAGCCAAAAGCGACAATACCTATTAAAAAGGTGATTCAAGTGATTTGTTTTTATGAAGATGGTACATTTGACACCTATTATCCTGACAAATAGATTTTAAATACAGACCATATTCACTATTTTGCAGACATGATTAAATACGCTTTTTGTTTAGCCCTAATGTGCATGTTTATTTGTTGCGAAACACCACCAGAAAGAAATTGTGCCGACTTCAAAACTGGCACCTATGAGTTTACAACACTTTTAGATGGTGAACAAGTAACTACCAAGTTTACTAGAACCGCTAATTTGGAAGTGGAATACTTTCAAGGAAGTCAAGACTCGTCTTTCGTAAAGTGGATTAATGATTGTGAGTATATCCTAAAAAGAATCAATCCTAAAAACAGGGCTGAAGAAAAGCCTATTCTTATCAAAATTTTGACAACTACAGATAGTTC
Organism: uncultured Flavobacteriaceae bacterium; assembly: GCA_964353095.1. Taxonomy (GTDB): domain Bacteria; phylum Bacteroidota; class Bacteroidia; order Flavobacteriales; family Flavobacteriaceae; genus Croceitalea. The sequence continues at coordinate 1,095 of CAYGUO010000091.1, forward strand.
TTATACATTTGAATTCAATACTGTGGGAAATCCTAAAAAACTTAGGGGCACCGCATTCAAAAAACACTAACCATGTTCGAAATTTTCACCAACCCAGATGCCTGGGTCGCCTTATTGACACTGACTTTTTTAGAAATCATTCTCGGAATAGATAATATTATCTTTATCTCTATAGCTGCTGGAAAACTACCAGAAAAAGACCGAAAAAAAGCTACTAACCTTGGTTTGATTTTAGCCATGGGCATGCGAATTATACTTTTGTTCGGTATCACTTGGTTGGTAGGATTAAAAAAACCATTTTTAGTGCTAAGCGAGTCTTGGATTCATGGTGGGATTAGCTGGCAAGCACTTATTCTCTTTCTCGGAGGCTTGTTTTTACTCTATAAAAGCACAAAAGAAATTCATGAAAAGGTTGAAGACCGTGGTCATGATGAAAGAGAAGTTAAAAAAGGCCAATCGTCCTCTTTTCGCAATGCTATTGTGCAAATTACCGTAATCAATATTGTATTCTCATTTGACTCCATATTAACTGCAATAGGCATGACGAACGGTATCTCAGCCAATCCCAATGATGCGCTGGTTTTAATGATAGTTGCCGTAGTGATCTCAGTACTCATCATGATGCTGTTTGCAAACCCAGTGGGCGAATTTGTAAGCAAACACCCATCAATTCAGGTTTTAGGGCTTTCTTTCTTAATCTTAATAGGTTTTATGCTGATTGCCGAAGCAGCCCATCTATCGCATCTTGTGGTTTTTGACAATGAGATTGGCGCCATCCCTAAAGGGTACCTTTATTTCGCCATTACCTTTTCGCTTTTAGTTGAGTTTTTAGATATGCGAATGCGAAAGAATAAGAAACCAACAGAAGATGGTTTAGAGGAAGGTTCTTAAACAGACATTTATTTTTATTTTGGATGTCCGTAAGCAGTCATATAGTACCGTCACCTTTAGCCCAGTCAAGCGGTTGTTTGACACAATGTGTTTAAAATGAGGTCTCGCCTTCACCCTACCTGAGATGGATTATTATTTTTATAACTGATTACGAACATTCAGATAATTTTAGATACTTTGTGACACTACGGGTAGTTCGGCCTAAAATAAGCCTTTGACTGCACTCAGATTGACAAAGTTTAGGGACACTAACAGCTCGTCAAGCTTCTACAAATGTATTAAAGACATTACATCTTGTGTTACTGGCAATACGATCTTGCCTTAACATGAATTTTAAAGGTAAGAGATAACCTATTTACGCAGGTCTTATTTGAAAGTTCAGGCAATTTCCTGAAAACAGATATCCAAAATGAACATTAGCTAGTTTAATTGGGTCTGCTAAATGCCATATCTGGATTGGCATTCTTTTGCTTCTCAAACAAAGCCTGTTGTTGCTTTACGGTCATGGTACTACCATCATGGCTCCATCCTGGAGGTCCAAAAATATACATCAGCTTATGGGACAGCTTGGGCGATTTTTTCATGTCGTTCCAAATATCCTTAAACTCATGGGTTAGAATAACAATAGGGTTGTTGGAGTTGGGCGCATGAATAACACCATATTTCACATCAATATTATCATCCAGTGGTAACCAAGTGCCAAACATTCTATCGAAAATATTAAGAAAACCTCCATGGTTTTTGTCTAAATATTCCACGTTTTGCGCGTGATGTACTTGATGCATGGTATGGGTATTCATGAATTTTTCAAAAATCCCCAGTTTTGGAAGCAGTACGGTATGCAATTGAAATTGCCATAGCGCCTCGATCCCTAAACAGAAAACAACCATTTCCGGCGCAAAACCTATAGCTGGCATCCACATGTAAAATAAAGGTTTGTACAATAAGGTAAACCAACCGTTGCGAACCGCAGTTCCTAAGTTAAAATTATCTGACGAATGGTGCACAATATGGGCGGCCCAAAGAATACGGATTTCATGATTTGCCCTATGAAACCAATAGTAGGTAAAATCATCAGCCAATTGACATAACAACCATACATACCAGGCATAACCAAAAGCCTCGTATCCCATAATATTAGTGCGAACTCCCTCAATTTCAGGATTAAAAACATCGTAAATGAAAGTGAAAATGACTATTGCAGAAACTACCTTTAACAAGGCGGCTAAGACAGCTGAGCCCAAACCCATAAAGCCACTTGCAAATAAGTCTTTCCAATCGTACAGGTCATGATGCTCGTCATGGTTTTTACTGTAGGCTAACTCCAATAAGATAAAAATGATAAAACAAGGCCCTCCGTAAACTAAAGGATTGGTAAAATCCATAAAAATTCTTTTTTTTTCAAATATAACCATCTTCAATACCGATACATAACCTGTTCAATATTTAGATAGCAATCCGCTACTTATCACTGGTAATCGCTAAACAAAGATGCTTCCAATTTTACAATTTTTCAATGTATCCCTAGAACAAGGTGGTTTGAGACTCCTCATCACCACCTGTTTTATTCGTATCGTCGTTGATCACGTTTTCCTCTTCAATGACCTCAATTTCGTTTGTCGGTTGTTCTTCTGGCTCTTCAAAAAGCAGAGACTCCAAAGCGCTAATTTGCTTAACCTTATCCGCTGTCAATTGATTTCCTAAAGCTTTAATTCCTTTTACGGCTATAAACTCTTCAACATTAACCGTTTGATTGGGTTTTGCCTCTTTCCCTCGCGGTTTCGCATATTCCATTTCAACCACAGGCCTCCAATCTGTAGAAATCAACTCTAATTGTGATTTAGGATGTTCAGAGATAATCAATTCTTCTTTATTGGTGTTCTCAATCAAAAATCGTTTGATGTAATACCTTTCTTTTTCCCCATCAAAATAAATGGCGGAAATGGGTTTTTTAGGATTCCATTTTTCCAAAACTATCATATCGTCATCAAAACGCACGTTTAATTCTGGTTTAATGGTTTTAACCATGCCTTTCTGTGTGATAATAAGCAATAAATCATCCGGTCTGAATTCGCCCAACAACTCCCCTCTATCGTCTACATTTAAACGCTGTACGATATCATCAAACCATATTTTTCGCGGTTTTAAAGTAGAAAGCCCTTTCTCTTTTAATTCAATACGTTTTACAGGATATTTTGTAACGATATTTCCTTTGGAGGTACGTCCTTTTATCAGCACGTCTGCAAAATCGATATCCCATTTCAGTTTTTTAACACTGCCAGACTGCCTTAAATACACGGTAACTAGCTCAGCTTCCCCATTAGGATTTGCTGAAAAATACAAAACGTCTGAACTGGCATTACCATTGGTTAAATCATACATTTTGTCTCTAGTAACACTAGTGACATTAAATCTTTTAATATAACTAGGCCCACCTCTACCATCTTTGTATATCATATTGAAGGTGGTGCGCTTATCTTTCTTTTTAAAGACAGCTACATGAATGATGTTCTTATCAATAAACGTTTTGGAATCCACTTTGGTAACCATCATTTGCCCGTTCTTGGTAAAGACGATAATATCGTCAATGTCACTACAATCCGTAACATATTCATCACGTCGTAATGAGGTGCCTACAAAGCCTTCTTCCCTATTTACATACAGTTTGGTATTGCGAATAACCACTTTAGTGGCCTCAATATCATCAAAAATGCGAATCTCCGACTTTCGTTCCCTACCTTTTCCGTAGTTTTTCTTCAGCTCTTGAAAATAATCAATGGCAAAATCAATAAGATTGGCCAAGTAATTCTTGGTCTCGGCAATTCGGTCTTCTAAAGTATCAAGGTGTTGTTTGGCCTTATCCAAATCAAACTTTGAAATTCTTTTGATTCGAATTTCTGTTAAGCGAACGATATCTTCCTCCGTTACAGGGCGTCTTAAATGCTTTGTATGTGGTGCCAACCCCTTATCAATAGCAGCTATAACACCCTCCCAAGTTTCCTCTTCTTCTATTTCACGATAGATGCGGTTTTCGATGAAAATTCTTTCCAGTGAAGCAAAATGCCACTGCTCTTCAAGTTCATTCAACTGTATTTCCAGTTCCGCTTTCAACAACTCTACCGTATAATCGGTGGACCTACGCAACATTTCGGTCATCCCCATGAAAATGGGTTTGTTGTCTTCAATAATACAGCCTAAGGGTGAAATAGAAGATTCGCAAGCAGTAAAGGCATATAGTGCATCAATGGTTTTGTCCGGAGAAATACCTGAAGGCAAATGCACCAAAATCTCTACATTGGCTGCTGTATTATCCTCAATTTTTTTGATTTTTATCTTTCCCTTATCGTTTGCTTTAAGGATGGAATCTATTAAAGAAGAAGTATTAGTTCCGTAAGGTATCTCTTTAATAACCAAGGTGTTCTTGTCAAAAACTTCTATTCTTGCGCGAACCCGAATTTTACCTCCCCTTAGACCGTCGTTATAATTGGTGACATCAATGATGCCCGAGGTTGGAAAATCAGGAAACAACTTAAAGCTTTTTCCTTTCAAATGCTTTACCGATGCGTCAATAAGCTCTATAAAATTATGGGGCAGCACTTTGGTTGAAAGCCCTACAGCGATACCTTCCGCCCCTTGTGCTAAGAGTAAAGGAAATTTAACCGGTAAGTTTACTGGTTCCCGCTTACGGCCATCGTACGATTGTTGCCAATCGGTTATTTTAGGGCTAAAGACAACATCTAGCGCAAATTTTGAAAGCCTTGCTTCAATATATCTTGAGGCCGCTGCCCGATCTCCAGTCAAAATATTACCCCAGTTTCCCTGGGTGTCGATCAAAAGATCTTTTTGTCCTATTTGAACCATGGCATCAGCAATACTTGCATCACCATGCGGATGGTACTGCATGGTATGCCCCACTACATTGGCCACCTTATTGTAGCGCCCATCATCCAATTCTTTAAGGGAATGCATTATTCTGCGCTGCACTGGCTTAAATCCATCTTCAATAGCAGGTACGGCGCGCTCTAAAATAACATAGGAAGCGTAATCTAAAAACCAATCTTTGTACATGCCCGTAACACGGGTCAATGCACCATCTTGGATTTCATCTTCATTAGGAAAGTCATCATTCAATTCTCCGTTCTCTTCCATTTAAATTAATCGTATTATTTTGATTTACAGTTTTTAACTTTCTATTAAATCAAGCTCTACTTTAAGATTTTTTATTATAAATTCTTGTCGGTCGGGAGTATTTTTTCCCATATAAAATTTCAATAACTCTTCAATTGACATGCCCTTATCCAACATCACAGGTTCTAGCCTAATATCATCCCCTATAAAATGCTGAAACTCATCCGGCGAAATTTCACCTAAACCTTTAAAACGGGTAATCTCTGGCTTTCCGGTTAATTTTTCAATGGCATTTCTGCGCTCTTCTTCGCTATAACAATAAATGGTCTCTTTTTTGTTTCGAACGCGAAACAGTGGGGTTTGAAGAATATACAAATGGTTTTCTTTTATCAATTCTGGAAAAAATTGCAGAAAGAAGGTTATTAATAGTAGACGAATGTGCATTCCGTCCACATCTGCATCAGTTGCAATTACAATATTGTTATACCGCAGATCTTCCATAGAATCTTCTATGTTCAGCGCAGCTTGAAGTAAGTTGAATTCTTCATTCTCATAGACAATCTTTTTTGACATTCCATAAGAATTCAGAGGTTTACCCCTTAGACTGAATACCGCTTGCGTATTAACATCCCTAGATTTTGTGATGGAACCAGAAGCAGAATCACCCTCCGTTATAAAAAGGGTGCTTTCAAGGCGCCTGTCTTTCTTCATATCTTGAAGATGCACTCGGCAATCACGGAGTTTTTTATTGTGTAGATTTGATTTTTTTGCCCTATCCCTTGCGAGTTTACGAATTCCAGAAAGCTCTTTACGTTCTTTTTCAGCCTGTACAATCTTTCGTTGTATTGCATCTTTGGCGTCTTGGTTCTTATGTAGGTAGTTATCTAAATATTTACCAATGAAATCATTGATATACGTTCTAACCGTGGGTAATTTTCCACCCATATCGGTAGATCCAAGTTTTGTCTTTGTCTGACTTTCAAAAACGGGCTCCATTACCTTTATGGCAATAGCTGAAATAATTGATTTTCTAATGTCCGAAGCATCATAGTTTTTCCCGTAGTGGTCTCGAATCGTTTTTACCAAAGCCTCTCTAAAAGCAGCTTGATGCGTACCACCTTGCGTGGTATGCTGGCCGTTTACAAAAGAATGATACTCTTCGCTATATTGTGTTTTACTATGCGTAATGGCCACTTCAATATCATCACCTTTCAAATGAATGATAGGATATAGAAAATCTTCTTGGTTATTATTATCCTCTAAAAGGTCTTTTAAACCATTTTCAGAATGAAATTTTTCCCCGTTAAAAAGAATGGTCAGTCCCGGATTTAGATACACATAATTTTTGAGCATGCGTTCTACATACTCATTACGATACTTGTATTTTTTAAATATGGATTCATCAGGAATGAAGCTTACCTGCGTTCCGCGACGTTTTGTGGATTCAATCAATTCTTCATTGACCAAATTCCCTGCCTTGAATTCTGCCGCTTTCGATTGCCCGTCACGAATAGATTCTACTCTAAAAAAATCAGATAAAGCATTTACTGCTTTGGTACCTACTCCATTCAGGCCTACCGATTTTTTGAATGCACGCGAATCATACTTGCCCCCTGTATTCATTTTGGAGACCACATCAACCACCTTACCAAGTGGAATACCACGACCATAATCACGAACCCTTACTTCACTGTCTTTAATGACAATCTCAATGGTTTTACCAGCACCCATGACGAATTCATCAATACAGTTATCAATGACTTCTTTTAATAGGATATAAATACCATCATCAGCTGAAGAACCATCCCCAAGTTTACCAATATACATACCTGGCCGCATACGAATATGCTCCTTCCAATCAAGCGAACGGATGTTATCTTCGGTATATTTGGTGTTTTCCATTAAATACGGGATTATCCTTGCTAATATAGAATTTAGGATGAAAAATCAAAATGTAAGCTACCTAAAGTAATCAACAAAAAGGATATCAATTGTTGATAGTAGGCTAAACATTAAACCTAAAATGCATCACATCACCATCTTTGACGATATACTCTTTCCCTTCAACCCTCATTTTTCCTGCCTCTTTCACTTTTGCTTCGCTGCCAAAATTGACATAGTCATCATAAGCAATGACCTCGGCGCGAATAAATCCTTTTTCAAAATCGGTATGGATAACCCCAGCAGCTTGTGGAGCAGTTGCTCCAACGGGAATAGTCCATGCCCGAACTTCTTTAACTCCAGCCGTAAAATACGTCTCTAAATCTAATAATTTATACGCTCCACGAATCAGTTTTGCAGAACCTGGCTCTGAAAGTCCCAAATCTTCTAAAAATAGTTGACGTTCTTCAAAAGTCTCTAGTTCCGTAATATCTGCCTCAGTGCCTACTGCTAAGAAAATTACTTCCGCGTTTTCCCCAGCGACGGCTTCTTTAACTTTTTCAACATATTCGTTTCCATTTACGGCACCATCTTCATTTACATTACAAACATACATTACAGGCTTATCTGTAATTAACTGTAGCGGCTTTACAAAGGCTATTTTATCATCATCACTTAATGTGATGGCCCGAACTGATTGTCCGGCCTCGATACCTTGCTTTAGTTTAAGAAGAACAACTTCTTCTTTCTGGGCATCTTTATTACCCGTTTTAGCAGCGCGTTTTACTTTATCAAGCTTTTTTTCAACCGCTTCCAAATCTTTAAGCTGTAATTCCATATCAATGGTCTCTTTATCCCTAATAGGGTCTACAGAACCATCTACATGAACAATATTCTCGTTGTCAAAGCAGCGCAAAACATGAAGAATAGCATCTGTTTCACGAATATTTCCTAAAAACTGATTTCCAAGTCCTTCACCTTTACTTGCCCCTTTGACCAATCCGGCAATATCAACAATTTCAACTGTTGCAGGAATTACTTTTTCAGGATTGACCAGAGATTCCAATTTTTCTAATCTTGCATCGGGTACGTTTACCACGCCTATGTTAGGTTCAATCGTGCAAAAGGGAAAGTTAGCACTTTGCGCTTTTGCATTTGACAAACAATTAAAGAGCGTTGACTTACCAACATTGGGCAATCCTACAATTCCGGCTTTCATCTTCTAGTTTTAAGGCTGCAAATATAAGTTGAAGTTTTGTATCGAGCTAAATGATTATGCACCGGTAAAAAGTTGATACCCCATTAATATTATAAATGCCAGAATACCTAAAATAGCAATGGCAGATAGAAAACAACCTATTTTTTTCCAAATGCCAGCGTAGTCTTTTTCTTGTTCCATAGGTTGGTAAAAGTAAAAATAAAGGTTTGTTATTGTTTGCTCTACCTATTAAAACTTAAAGCTTTTGGCTTTAACTATCTTTAGCGTATGAAAAAAGTTGTGTTACAAGGAATCTTATTTGATGAAAAATCATCTTATTTAAAAGGTCCAAGCTTGGCTCCTCCCCTAATTAGGAAAGCGTATCATAATGATTCTTCCAATTATTGCGCTGAAGATGGAAGCCACATACATCCGGATATAATAGAGGACAAAGGGAACCACCAAGTAAAAAAGTATTTTGATATTTCAGAACTGACCACAAAACACTTAGAAAAAAGAAAACCACTTTTAACATTAGGAGGCGACCATTCCATCACTTTTCCTATTATACAAGCATTTCATTCCATTTATGGACCAGTAGATATTTTACATATTGATGCCCATAGCGATTTATATGATCAACTTGATGGTGACCCTTACTCGCATGCTTGCCCTTTTTACAATATCATGAAAAACAAGTTGGCAGCTAACCTATTTCAAGTAGGTATCAGAACCTTAAATAAGCTTCAACGCGACAATGCCCAGGCCTTTGGTGTTCAAATAAGTGAAATGAGGCACTTTGATTCTTTTCAAATGCCTGTTTTCCAAAATCCCTTATACCTTTCTTTGGATATCGATGTCTTAGACCCCGCTTTTGCACCAGGGGTTTCGCATCATGAACCTGGTGGATTGAGTACACGACAGGTTTTACAGCTTATTCAAAACATCAATGTGCCTATTGTTGGTGCTGATATTGTAGAATACAATCCCAAACAAGACCTTAATGGAATGACCGCGATGGTCTGTAGTAAATTTATGAAAGAAATTATTTCTAAAATGACTGGCTAGTATTATCCATCCGGGTGCATGAACTTCTGCTTCCCTAAAAGAACCTCTTCGGTCTCTACATGGTCTTCATCAGGCACACAACAGTCTACAGGACATACGGCAGCACATTGGGGTTCTTCATGAAAACCTATGCATTCCGTGCATTTATCAGGAGAAATATAGTATAACTCATCGCTTATGGGCTCTTGAACTTCATCAGCATTTACGGCTTTACCATTAGGTAAAACAACATCTCCTTTTAATGAAGTACCATCGCTATACCGCCATTCATCAGCACCTTCGTAAATAGCTGTATTAGGGCACTCGGGCTCGCAAGCACCACAATTAATGCATTCATCCGTAATTATAATTGCCATAATCTTCTTTTTTTATGCAAGTATCAACAAGCATTGCTATTTTTACACAAAAATAAACCCCAAAAGCTTAGCTTACAAATATAATGACCGCATCATCGCCGATTTCACACGCTTTTATCAGATTAGGACACTTTTTAAGGGATTTTTGTGCAAGTCCAGATACCGGCGCTGAAGGAGGATGGGACTTAAAATTAACTGAGGCCATTGACACGGCTGGCCATAAAAATGGTTGGTTCACGGAGAATAATGTAATGAATGCCTTACGGTCTTGGGGGGAGCTCCTTACCCAAGAACATCTTAAAAGTTGGTTATCCCAATATAGTTTAAATACCACCACACCATCAAAAACCGTTGCCGTTATCATGGCAGGAAATATTCCGTTAGTAGGTTTTCATGATTTTATGTGTGTCTTATTGACCGGACATAAAGTCGTTGTAAGACTCTCTTCCAATGATGCTGTACTATTACCGTTTATTGCCGAATATCTTATAGAAAATGATGCCTTGTTTGCAGATAAAATTCGGTTTAGCGAAGAGCGGTTGACTGATTTTGATGCCGTTATCGCTACCGGAAGCAATAATACAAGTCGTTATTTCGATTATTATTTTGGCAAGTACCCGCATATTATTAGAAAGAATCGTAATTCGGTTGCCGTGCTTACAGGTGAGGAAACAAAAGAAGAACTTAACGCCTTAGGTACCGATATTTTTCAATATTTTGGGCTGGGATGCCGCAGTGTCTCTAAACTCTTCGTTCCAAAAGGGTACGATTTCAGTACTTTTTTTGAAGCAATTTTTGATTTTCAGGATATTACAAACAACCATAAGTATGCCAATAATTATGATTACAATAAGGCTGTGTTTCTGATGTCGGACTATAAAATATTGGACAACAACTTTCTCTTGCTTAAAGAAGATGAAAACTACGGATCGCCCATTGGTACTCTTTTTTATGAATATTATGACAACCTTGAAGCACTCCATAAAAAATTAGAAGCAGACACGCTTGAATTGCAGTGTATTGTAGGCAAACCAAAAATAACCAATAGTCTAGCCTTTGGCATTACACAGCAGCCTAGTTTGACTGATTATGCAGACAATGTTGATACCATAGCATTTCTGCTTTCATTATAAAACAAAACTCTTATTTTTCTTTCCCTAAAATTTAAGACCTTTGCCGCTTAAGCATAGCTCATATGAAAAAACATAATTTTAGTGCCGGACCTTGTATCCTTCCTAAAGAAGTGATGCAAAAAGCAGCTGAAGCTGTTATTGAACTTGACGGAAGCGGACTTTCATTAATTGAAATATCACACAGAAGTGCAGCTTTTGTAGAAATCATGGAGAATGCCCGTTCTTTAGCCTTAGAATTGCTTGGGCTACAAAATAAGGGGTATACCGCTCTATTTTTACAAGGAGGAGCAAGTATGCAATTTTTAGCCGTGGCCTATAACTTATTAGAGAAGCAGGCCGGTTATGTGAATACAGGCACTTGGAGTCTAAAAGCCATTAAAGAAGCGCGTTTATTT
>CAYGUO010000092.1:0-11974 GCA_964353095.1 uncultured Flavobacteriaceae bacterium
TTCGTTGCCTACTTTTAATTTGTGGCTTATCAAACTCGGATGGGTAAGTATCGGCACGTAGTGCCTTTTCTTTGGCCAACAAATCGTCGACCGCAAGTGCTAAATCTTCATTGTTTTTTGCGCGGTACATGACCTCTAAACTACTTTCAAATTCTTGGAAAGCTTGCCAAGCATCTAAAATTTGTTTTGCCGCTGGGTTTATGGATTGCTTTTCAGGCATATCTTGAAACGTAAAAAATACCGTTTCTATTTGCGCTGTTTGTTCAGGCACGGCACTTTCTTTACAACTCAAAAAACAAGTGGTAAAAAGAATAAAAGACAACAATTTTTGCATGAAACGAAAGTACAAATTTTAAGATAAGCTATATTTACATTCAGTTGAATTAACTTCATTTTACATGCAGAAATCTATTTTGATTATTGGTGCTTGCGGGCAAATAGGTACAGAGCTTACTATTGCGCTTCGTGAAAAATATGGAGTTGATTCGGTTATCGCCAGTGATATTCGAGAGGGTAGCGAAAGTTTGATGCAATCCGGTCCTTTTGAGCTATTGGATGCCACAGACTACAATGCAATTGAAGATACGGTAATGCACTATGAAATTGAAGAGGTGTATTTAATGGCCGCCATGTTAAGTGCAACTGCAGAAAAGTTTCCCATGCGTGCCTGGAACCTCAACATGAATTCTTTGTTCAATGTGTTGAACTTGGCCAAGGATAAAAAAATCAACAAAGTGTTTTGGCCTTCTAGTATTGCCGTTTTTGGACCTAATACCCCAAAAGACGAAACGCCACAGCATACCATGATGGAACCTAGTACCGTTTACGGTATCAGCAAACAATCTGGTGAACGCTGGTGCGAATACTACCATAAAAAATTTGGGGTCGATGTGCGTAGTGTACGCTACCCAGGTCTAATCAGTTGGAAAACCCAACCTGGAGGAGGAACAACAGATTATGCTGTTGAAATTTTTCACAGGGCATTATCAGAAAAAAAGTATACTTCTTTTCTTTCTGAGTGGACCAAATTACCGATGATGTATATGGATGATGCGATACGTGCAACGATAGCGATTATGAACGCCGAACCAGATTCCTTACATATTCGTTCTTCTTATAATTTGGGAGCAATGAGCTTCTCTCCCAAAGAGCTCGGAGAGTGCATTAAAACTCATATTCCTGAGTTTGAAATGAGCTATGCCCCAGATTTTAGGCAAGAAATTGCCAATAGCTGGCCCGCAAGTGTTGATGATTCCAAGGCGAGCCAAGATTGGGGCTGGACGCCAGAATTTGATTTGGAAAAAACCACTAAGGAGATGTTGGAAAACTTAAGTAAATAAAATCCCTTTATGATTCTATTTCAATGGGCAATACCCCCAACTTCTATCTTGGCGCTTTGAAATTATTGAAATTGCTAAATACTAAACTTCAGTTTCTTTTCAATGGCCACGATCATATCGTTGGCAATATCTTTACCCGTCGCGTTCTCAATACCTTCCAATCCAGGGGAAGAGTTTACCTCCAACAACAACGGGCCTTTATTAGAGCGGATGATATCTACCCCTGCAACGGCCAAATTCAAGACTTTTGCCGCTTTTAAGGCTAATTTTCGCTCTTCACTGGTAATCTTAACTATTGATGCTTTTCCCCCTTGATGAATATTTGCCCTAAACTCGCCTTTTGCTGCTTGGCGCTGCATTGATGCCACCACCTTACCATTGACCACAAAACAACGAATATCTTGCCCGTTGGCTTCTTTGATAAATTCTTGGACCAAAATATTGGTCTGTACACTTTTAAAAGCATTGATCACACTTTCTGCTGCCTTATTGGTTTCGGCCATAACTACACCTTTACCCTGGGTGCTTTCCAAAAGTTTGATGATCAACGGTGCCCCATTGACCATTTTAATCAAGTCTTTTGTATCAATAGGTGATTTGGCAAAGCCTGTTATCGGGATATGGATATCGTTCTTTGAGAACAATTGTGAAGCAAATAGCTTATCGCGTGATTGGCTAATGGCTTCAGCCGTATTCTGGCAATACACCCCCAAATTATCAAACTGCCGTATTAAAGCACAGCCATAGAAAGTAACGGAGGGCTTTATTCGGGGAATGATGGCATCAAACTCATTTAAAATATTTCCGCCACGATACCGTATTTCCGGGGAATGGGCATCAAGTTTCATATAGGCCAATTCCACATTCAAAAAAACAATTTCATGGCCTCTGGCTTGGGCTGCCTCAATAATTCGTTTGTTGCTATATAGTTGCGGATTACTCGCGAGCAAGGCTATTTTAAGACCCGTCTTTTCTTTAAAATAAGGAGCATATTTTTTACTGATTACATCTTCTGAAAAATCTTGGATCAAATAGTTTTCTGCTGAATTGACAATATACCGATTGTTGATGGCCTCCCTACCCAACAACATTCTAAACTCCATGGTATCTCTATTAGCTAAGGTCAATTCAACATCAAAAGTCTCGTCACCCAAAACAACTGGTGTTTTTACCACTAGGCGCTCTTCTGAGATACCGGATGAACTCTTCACCATTCTGCGGTCTACCAATAGTGCTTCACAAGTAATGGCGATACTTCTGTTTTCTTGCAGCGGATTGACTTCAAATTTAACCCACTCTTGTCCGCCTTTTGAATATACCTTTAAGTTGGTCGCTTGAATGGAGGAAGTTTTGGCACCGGAATCTACCCTTGCCTTAATGGCAGGGATTCCCAAGTTTTCAAATACACACCACTCTTCGCTACCTATTATTTTTAAATCCTTCAAATTCTATTTTTTTCTTAGTTCAAAAATATCTTTTCGTCTATCTTTTAAATTTCGTACGGCACCAAATTGATTCAATTCACGTAGCAAACTGATATCTACATCAGCAATCAATATCATTTCTGTATTGGGCGTAGCTTCTGCTTTGATTCCGTTTGTGGGAAAAGAAAAATCACAGGGTGTAAATACCATGGACTGTGCGAATTGAATATCCATATTTTGCACATTGGGCAGGTTGCCAACGCTACCCGCAATGGCCACATAACACTCGTTTTCTATCGCCCTTGCTTGTGCACAGTTCCGCACTCTTGAATAACCATTCTGCGTATCGGTCAAAAACGGGATGAATAAAATATCCATGCCTTCATCAGCTAATAAACGACTGAGTTCTGGAAATTCAGAATCATAGCATATTAGAATTCCTATTTTACCACAATCCGTATCAAAGGCTTTAAACTGTGTACCACCTTGCATACCCCAAACTTTGGCCTCGTCAGGTGTTACGTGTAATTTTTCATAACGCTCCATACTGCCGTCACGCCTGCATAGATAACCAACATTATATAACCTATTATCTATCATTTCTGGCATACTTCCCGTAATGATATTGATGTTATAAGAAATAGAAAATTCAGAAAATTTTTGAACAATAGCTTCGGTATGCTTAGCTAATTCACGAATGGCATCCGGCGTGGACAAGTGATTATCTTTGGCCATCAAGGGTGCGTTAAAAAACTCGGGGAACAAGGCAAAATCAGACCGATATCCAGAAACGGCATCAATAAAATACTCCGCCTGTTCCAATAGTGCTTCCAAATCTTTATACGGTCTCATTTGCCATTGAATAAGCCCTAAACGAACAATCGTTTTTTTGGTAGCTGCTTTTTTTGAAGGCTTTTGGTAATAGATATTATCCCATTCCATCAAAATAGCAAAATCATTGGAAGCCTTATCGCCCTCCAAATAACCCTTCATCACTTTAGCTGGATGAAAATCGTTACTGATTTGAAAGTTGAGTACTGGGTCTTGAATTTCTTTTCGTTTGACCTTTGCTATATATTCTTTTGGTGTTAAGGTATCTGCATACTTATGAAAATTGGGCATTCTACCACCAAATAAAATACTTTTAAGATTCAGTTTTTCACAAAGCTCTTTTCTGTAATCATATAACCTTCGCCCTAGACGTAGGCCTCTAAAATTTGGTTTTATAAACACTTCTATACCATAAAGCACATCTCCGTCCTCTGCATTGTGTGTGTTAAAGGTATAATTACCCGTAATCTGTTCGTAGGTATGGTTATCGTCAAATGCATCGTAGTTTACAATAATGGATAAGGCCACACCTGCTAACTCCCCATTGATTTTAATGACCACTTGCCCATCAGGAAATTTATCAATCAAAGCTTTTATATGCTCTTCCTTCCAATACGCGCCTGGCATATTGGCATAGGCTGAAATCATTGCCTTTTTTAGATCTTGATAATCATTAAGATCTAAAAATTTCAATTCTATATTTTCAATTTCTTCTATATTCATAAGTTGTAATGGAGATTAGGCAACAGTTAATTTATCTTGATACGATGACCCTGTTATAAAATGGCAGCTGTTAGCCCCTTAATACAACTTGATCACCACAAGATATAGTGAATAGAATTTTAGCAGGCAACTATTATTCTAAATAGAACACCGATTACTCTTCTTCATCTTTAGATTCTTCAATAAACGGATCCACTACTGCTTCTGGATCGTTGTCTTCAAAATCTTCATAATCGGTTTTGTCGTAATGCTCCATGGTGTACTCCAACTTTTCGCTGATCTTGACCAAGTACTTGGTGTCTTTGGTCAATACCTCAACAGCTTCAATACGTTCGCCACTAGCATTTCGGAAAGAAATGATATCACGGTCATCATACCCATCAGGATATCGCTGAACGGTCAGTTTTAAAACCTCGGGGGTCAATTTTTTGAAATCGACGATTACTCTTCTTAAATGTGGGTGCTTGTCCATAATTACATATCTAAAAGGTAAGCAAAAATCAAAGGCGCAACAATAGTTGCATCACTTTCTATAATAAATTTTGGGGTGTTGATATCCAGTTTACCCCATGTTATCTTTTCATTGGGTACCGCGCCAGAGTACGATCCGTAACTGGTGGTAGAATCACTGATCTGACAGAAATAGCTCCAAAAGGGCGTATCGGTACGTTCCATATCTTGATAGAGCATTGGCACAACGCAAATAGGAAAATCTCCCGCGATACCACCTCCTATTTGAAAAAAGCCTATCCCTTCTGATGAATTATCAGTGTACCAATCAGCCAAAAAGGTCATATACTCAATTCCTGATTTTACAGTGCTTGCTTTCAACTCCCCTTTTAAAACATAAGAGGCAAAGATATTGCCCATGGTACTATCTTCCCAACCTGGGCAAACTATCGGAAGATTTTTCTCCGCAGCCGCATACATCCATGAATCTTTTAAATCAATTTCATAGTGCGCTTCCAAGGCCCCTGACAATAACAATTTGTACATATATTCATGAGGAAGATAGCGTTCACCCTTGGCTTCAGCTTCTTTCCAAATCTTTACAATATGCTCTTGAATTCTGCGAAAAGCTTCCTCTTCAGGGATGCACGTATCCGTAACACGGTTCAATCCTTTTTCCAACAAATCCCATTCGTCTTGTGGTGTTAAATCGCGATAATTTGGCACCCGTTTGTAATGCGAATGTGCTACCAAATTCATAATATCCTCTTCTAAGTTAGCACCTGTACACGAAATGATCTGCACTTTATCTTGACGTATCATTTCAGCAAAAATCTTACCCAGTTCCGCTGTACTCATGGCGCCAGCCAAAGACACCAACATTTTAGAGCCTTTTGCCAATTGCGCCTCATATCCCTTTGCTGCATCCACTAAGGCCGCTGCATTAAAGTGTAAATAATACTTCTCAATAAATTCTGTAATTGCTCCTTTAGTTTTCATCGTCAAACTTATTTTTTGTTTGATTATTTTCTTTGGTTGCGAAACCACTATCGTATTCATCATCTACATTGGCCTCAGCAAACTTATAGGACAGCATTTTGTAGTATAGTTTTGCCGCTAAAAAATCAGATGATCTATCATTTTTATTTGGACAAAGCTCCACAATATCAAAGCCAACCACATTTTTTTCTTCAAATACCAGTTTTAAAAATTCAAGGGTCTCGTACCACAAGAGTCCACCTGGCTCTGGGGTACCCGTTGAAGGCATAATCGATGGGTCAAAAGCATCTAGATCAAAAGTAATGAAAACGTTTTCCGTACAGGCTTCTACAACCTTATCCATCCAAAATTCATCCATATTCATATCGTGGGCAAAGAAGACTTTTTCTTCATCCATATAGGTTTTTTCAATGGCATCCATACTTCGTATGCCTACCTGCACCAAATTGGTTGTTTTGCTTGCTTCATGAACAGCACAGGCATGATTGTATGGTGTTCCCTCATAAGACTCCCTTAAATCGGCATGGGCATCTATTTGTAAGACTGTTAGGTTTTCAAAATGCTCGTTAAATCCACGAATGGCACCGATGGAAATAGAATGCTCTCCACCGAACAAGGTCACAAACTTATTACGGGCAATATATTTTTTGGTCATTTCATGCACCTTGTCCACTACAGCTTCTGGAGAACTTGACTCGGTGATGGCATCTGCCAAATAAATACCTTGCTGATAAACTTCCGATGCGGTTTCGATATCGTAAAGCTCCATATTGGCAGAAGCTTCTAAAAAAGCCTCAGGTCCTTTATCAGCTCCTTTACCCCAAGTACTGGTGCCGTCATAGGGTACGGGAATCAGTACAATTTTTGATGTTTCTTGCTGGGCAAATTCGTCTGGAATGCCCGCATAATTTTGATTTGTTTCCACTTTTATGATGGTATTGTTGTTCAAATTATACTTTTAATACTGCTACTTTTTTCGCAAGCACGGTCGGAGCTGCGACCTCGTGTTCTCCGTAACCTAATATGGATAACATTTGGCCCGAAGTCTGCTGTTCCTTAAAAACACTAACCTGTAATGTACCGTTCTCATCTTTTTGGATGAGAAGATGTTTTGGATGAGGAATCAAGCAATGCTGCAAGCCACCAAAGCCACCAATGGTTTCTTGGTACGCCCCCGTGTTAAAAAAACCAATGTACAAGGGTTTATCTTTCTTATATCTGGGCATGTAAATCGCATTCATGTGCTGTTCACTATTGTAATAATCATCACTATCACACGTGAGTCCGCCTAATAAAACCCTTTCATACTCATCATTCCATCTATTGATGGGCAACAAAATAAACCGTTTGTTGATTGCCCAAGAATCTGGCAAGGTGGTAATGAAAGAAGAATCTATCATATTCCATTTTTCCCTATCATTCTGTTGTTTTTGGTACAATACTTTATAGATGGCACCACCACTCTCCCCTACGGTAAAACTGCCAAATTCAGTGAAAATGTGGGGAACGGAAACCTCAGCCTCATCACAAGCCACTTTGATTTGATTTACAATCTCGTAAACCATATACTCATAATCGAACTCAAAGGCCAATGAATTTTTGATGGGAAAACCACCCCCAATATTTAAACTGTCCAATGAAGGACATACCTTTTTTAGACGGATGTAGACTTTTAAACATTTCATCAGTTCGTTCCAGTAATACGCATTATCACGGATACCGGTATTAATGAAAAAATGCAACATCTTTAACTCAACTTGGTCGTTGTTCTTGATTTGGTCTTCATAAAACGGGACAATATTTTTGTACCCAATACCAAGTCGTGACGTATAGAACTCAAACTTGGGCTCTTCTTCTGAAGCGATACGGATACCTATCTTAAAATTATCCTTTACACCATCCGTCAATAAATCGATTTCCTCATAATTATCAATAATGGGGATACAATTATCGTGACCACTATTGAGCAGACGGGTAATATTATCGATATAGCGCTCCCGCTTAAAACCATTACAGATTACATAGGTGTCGTTTTTGATAAGTCCTCTAGACTTCAAGTGCTCAACAATCTCTATATCAAAAGCAGAAGAAGTTTCAATATGGATGTCATTTTTAAGCGCTTCATTTAAAACATGGTTAAAATGGGCACTTTTAGTACAGTAGCAATAGTGATATTTCCCTTTGTAATCGAGCTCATCCATTGCCTTGGCAAACCAATGTTTTGCGCGATTGATATTTTCAGAGATTTTTGGAAGATAGGTGAACTTTAGTGGTGTTCCGTATTCTTCTGCCAACTCTTTTAAGGGAATGTCATGAAATTGAAGTGTCTCTCCCTCAAGTTGAAACTCCTCTTGGGGAAAATCATAGGTTTGACCTATAAGGTCACTATATTTTGTGTTCATAAAAAAGGTAAATGTTGTATCCGGTTATTATAAAAATAGTCTTGTCATTAAGGATGTGTTGACGCTATCAAATAATAATTTGCTTCTCCGTTGTTGGAACGAAAAAATAAGGGTGTTGGCTACCCACAATAGAAGATAAGTAAGCGGAAGCTAGCTTTAATTTTCGGTTACCCAGTCTAAGGGCTGTTACTGATTTTGACTTCCTCACTACCAGTGACCCGAACAAACAAACATATTTCAATTGTTCAGCTAAAAACGTTACAAATGAAACTAAAAAAACAATACGTACAACGTTAAATTCAAAAAAATCCAAAAATTTTTAATTGCCAATATCAGACTTACCACCTGTCTTTTTCAAAAGCTTAATTTGTTGAATTTCAATACTTTTATCAATAGGTTTGAGCATGTCGTACATATTTAAGGCTACAACACTGGCACCATGCATGGCCTCTACCTCTACGCCTGTTTTGTAAAATGTCTTTATGGTGACCCTAACAATGATATTTAAATCCTGAATTTCATAATCAATTCCCGCATACTCAATGGGTAACGGATGGCAATCAGGAAGCAGTTCCGGAGTCTTTTTTAACCCTAAAAACCCTGCGGCTTTACTCATCGCAAAAACATCACCTTTAGGTACCGTATTATTTTCGATTGCTTTTATGGTCTCACTTGATCCCACCTTTACTATCGCTTGGGCTATGGCCATGCGATGTGTATTTTGTTTTTGTGTAATATCGACCATAGGTTAGGTATTTACTTTCCATTGATAAGAATCATCTTCAAACAATTCTTTACCAAAAACAGGGACGTCTTTTTTTATTTGTTCGACGATATGTTGCAGTGCTTCAAAAACCTCTTTTCTATGTGGAGCGGATACAAACACAAACAAACAAACCTCTCCCACAGCAACATTGCCCAAACTATGGTAAATATGCATACAGGTAAGGTCAAATTGTTCAAAAGTTGTTTCTCTAATATCGTGGAACTTTTGGTTAGCCATTGATTCATAAGCGCTGTATTCAATAGCTCCAACGGTTTTACCATTAATATCATCGGCACGAACTTGACCTAGAAAAATATTATGCGCACCAATGCTTGTTTTGGATTGGTGCTTGGTAATGGAACTAGCGATAAATTCAGGAGTGATAGCACCTTGAACAAATACATTTTTAATTTTCTTTTCCATTCACGGCAGTTTTGAACTAAGGTACGGAAGAAATAAAACTTCGTTCTTTTCAAGAACACTAAAAATACTAAATTTGTACTCTTAAAACTTTAGGCTACTTGTTTTAGTGGATGCCTACCAAACTTTCAATGGCCTCATAGTTCAAGGGATAGAATAGAAGTTTCCTAAACTTTAGATCCAGGTTCGAGTCCTGGTGAGGTCACTAAGGGCGGGCAGGGAATAGAAGTTTCTTAAACTTTAGATGCAAGTTCCCACGAAGCATCGGGGTTGCCGGGGTCATTTTTTGATGTTTACAGGAATCTATTTTTGCGTTTATATTGGATTATTAATTAGTGGTTTCTAACGGTAAATAGGAAAAACTGAACCCAAGCATAAAACAATAAAGGATCTGTTAGTATTCAGTTACCATATAGATATTAGCTAAATTGATCTTATACAATTAACCACCAAGACTGCAGCCGGTACTTCATATTATCTCAAAAATAATTCATAAGCGCCACTATGCCATTATAAGAAATCACACATGCAAAAAGCAACGCAATTGCTAGACCAATATTAACCCAAATACTGGTTTTATGGTCTTTCATTATTTTCTTATTGTTGATAAGCAAAAGTATACCTATGATAACAATAGGAAGAACAAACACATTAAATACCTGTGAAACAATTTGCATTTCAATTGGGTTAGCTCCAAAAATAGGCACAATCAAAGCGAACAAACAGGCAAAGAACGTGATGATACGAAATTGCTTGGAACTTGTATCCAATTCCCCAGATTGATAATCTGCTACTAAAATCGGTGCTATCAACAAGCATGGGAAAATAGAAGATAGCCCCGCACTTAATGTTCCAAAAAAGAAAAGGGTCAGGGCAAATTTACCCGCGACCGGTTCTAAGGTGTTTACCATATCCAAGACTTTCGTAACAGGCTGCCCTTGATGGAACAAAGCGCCACTGGCCACTGCCATTACGGATGCGCTGATTACAAAGACAAGACAAGCCGCTATAATGGCGTCTTTCTTTTGTTGTTTTAGATTTTTAATGGTCCAACCTTTTCCTTTCACAAAAAGCGGTCTTGACAAGAATGTGGCCGCAGCCATAGTGGTACCTACAAAAGCAGCAACCATCATCTGACCTCCTTCTACCTTAGGAATAGACGGCACCAAACCTTGAACAACCTCCAAAGGCAAAGGGTATACCATAAAAAGGGAAAATATAAAGGATAGCCCCATTATGGTTACGAATATGACCAAAACCTTTTCAAAAAAAGTGTACTTGCCAACTAATAAAAGAGCATACATAATAGCAATTACGACGATGGCAACTACCAGTACGGTCTCATATCTAAACCCTTCGAGCTGGGGGAAATAAATCAGAAAAATCTCATAAATTATATTGGAAGAAATTCCCAAAATACCCATAAGGGAATTCCATTGACCAAATGAAATACCAATAATGATTAAAATAGCGAGGATTTTTCCGCCTTTGATATGCTTTTTAAAACTATATAATGCCGTTTCTCCTGAGATTAAAGCATAATTACCATAGGCGTACATGAGCAAGCCTGAGAAAATACAACTTAACAAGAGTACCCAAAGCAACTGCATTCCGTAGGTACTTCCGGCCACAATCATTGAGGTTACACTACCTGTACCAATAGTATAACCAATCGCAAAAATACCCGGGCCAAATGCAAGGACCGCCGCAAGTAGCCTTTTTAAAACCGAACTACCTGCTTTGGGTGTTTCCATGTAATTAGTTTTTCAATTTTATTATTTTACCCAAAGTATCTCGAACTAAATCTTCTAAACCCTTAAAATCTTCCTTGGCCAAAATCTCTTTACTAATCAATTTTGACCCCATACCAACACAGGTCACCCCTGCATTAAACCATGCCTTAAGGTTTTCCTCATCGGTACTTACACCTCCGGTCGGCATTACACTTGTCCATGGTTGCGGCCCCTTAATTCCTTTTACAAAACCTGGCCCATAGATATCGCCCGGAAACAACTTTACTATTTCGCAACCTAATTCTTCCGCTCTATTAATCTCAGTCAATGAACCACAGCCTGGCGACCATAATACTTTTCTACGGTTACATGCTATCGCAATGTCTTCTCGTAAGGATGGCGTAACAATAAAATTCGCTCCCATTTGCATAAATAGAGATGCTGCTGCGGCATCGGTTATGGAACCTACGCCCATCACCATTCCCGGTAGTTCTTTAATAGCATATTTGTTCAGCTCGGAGAATACTTCAAAGGCAAAATCGCCTCTTGCCGTAAACTCCATCAGCCTTGCACCACCATCATAACATGCTTTCAATACTTTTTTACCCAATTCGACATCAGGATGGTAGAACAATGGAACCATTCCAGATTCCTTCATTACTGTTGCTACTTCTATTCTTGAATATTGTGCCAAATTTTAAGTTTTTAGTTTCTATTGTTTTTAGTTTCAGGTTGGGCGGTTTCTTGCTATAAATGCTAAATTATATAACATCAAAACTACCCGACCTTTGATCAAACCCTAACTTGGATAAGGGTTATCTGGCAACTCTTCCAGAGGCGTCCCCACCCTTTAATTTATTCACTTCATCGACCGTCACCAAATTGG
>CAYGUO010000093.1:0-11793 GCA_964353095.1 uncultured Flavobacteriaceae bacterium
CTTCAGTTTATAGAATGAGCTCAAGTTGATTTGGATAATGGGAATCAAGTGAGTATTTTTAAAAATGCCACGCATTTCAATCCTGTTGATTTGGTTTGTGCCGTAAAAAACCACAAAGGCGAAAAGTATGATTTATTAAAATTTATAGACCCAAAACAAGGTTTTATCACAGAAAAAACAAAGGAGGGTAAAGACTTAAAAGCACTTGAACTTCCTGGTCTTTGGAATGGCGCAATGGCTTTTTGGAACACTATTTTTGTTGAGGTACCCTTAGTCACTTTCAACCCGGTAAAGACCGTAAATGACCTTTTAAAAGCATCTCACCAGGTTTAGTGTATACAATTCTACGACAACTTTTTATTTAACTATTTCATTTTGAGAAATATGCGATATTAAAAAAACCGCCTTTTGGTGGTTTTTTTAGTTGGATGTGACTTTTAAAATATTATCGTGTCTTACTGGTAAAGACAATAAAAATGAATGACTTGGTTAAATCAACAATTTTTGGAACAGTAACTGTAGTATTTCTTTTTGTAGGAGCTTATTTCACTAATGAGATGGAGGAAACTGAATTAGAAAAAGCTTTTAATATTAAAAAGAAAGTAGAAAAAGTTGATGTTAGTGTTGATAATGATGTAATAAAGTTAGAAAATATAAATAGTAAAAATTCTGAGGTGTCTTTATAGCCCCTCAGTTTTTTTGGTTGGTTGATTTGGTTGAAAGGGCCGTGTCGCTTGATTACGGTCCTTTTTTAAAAGAAAACAAAGTATGATTTTAACAACTACAATTTGGACGTTAATAGTTTTGGGAATGGCAAATTCTATTTACGCTATTTCAAGAATAAAAGAATTTAGCACGATAGTGGTAAAAAAATAAGGATAGCTATGCTGCACTAACCATGCTTTATCCGAGACCATGAATTAAAGTTTTGAATGTAAAGGATTTATGTCCCCCTGGAACAAATTTTTAGATTGGTTGAAAAGACTGCGTAAGCGGTCTTTTTTCATTTTATATGAATTTAGGTCGTCCCTAGAAACATCTAAATTTTAATTTTATTCGTAATTAAAAACATAAACGAATAAATTGATACGCATGAAAAGTAAGTTATTTTACATCGTAATTTTTATAATTGGTGTTGGATTAAATGTACATGCTACAACACCTGCAAGTGCCATAGATGTTAGCTGTAGCATCAATGATGAATTTAAAAAGGTAGATTCCAGTGAACTTACACCACCAGTGGTGGAAGAAATTCTAAAACAGTACCCTACTTCAAAGCTTGGAGGTGTTTATAAGAATGCCGAAGGTAAATTTAAGCTGATTATGGTTTTACAGAGTGGAACAAGAAGAACGGTTTATATTGACAAATATGGTAACTGGTTAAAAAAGCCATAACTATAATGGCAAGGTAAATTTAACAGATAAGTATATCTAGTTTTGTTATGAAATGACACTTGGCTGTATTACATTTGCCGCATCTCAAAGGGGTGCCGTAAAAAGCTGAGATTATACCCAATGAACCTGGGCAGGTAATGCTGCTAAGGGACCGAGCGTTAAGAAAATGTCCTTTGGACATTTTTAGCGAGGGGCCAGCCGGTGAAAGGCTGACCTAATATTTGGAAAACTAAAGTCTTTAATTAGACAAAATCAATTTTTAACTTAGAATAATAGGCCCTTTTATTCGTAAAACTATTTACGAATGAAATCTATCTATTCCGCTTTTAAAAGTCTTGTCGCGACAAACGAGTACAGCGCAAGAGCCGGGTTTGTAAAAATCCAAAAACAACACATTTTCTTAACTATCGCATGTGCAGCGTGTTCCGCTTTTGCCCATGCCCAAACACAAGAACAAGAACAAGATACCACTAAGGCGAAAAAAGTAGCCTTGGATGAGGTTGTGGTTTCAGCCTCAAGGGCAACCGATAAAATTCCGGTGACCTTTACCAACTTAAAAAAAGAACAGATTCAAAAAGTGAATTTGGGACAAGACATTCCGGTTTTGCTCAATTATCTTCCGAATGTGGTCGCTACTAGTTTTGATGGCACAGGTATCGGTTATACTGATTTTTGGATTCGTGGTGCTGATAATTCTCGAATCAACGTTACCATCAATGGTATTCCGTATAATGATGCTGATAGCCAAACCTCATTCTTTATCAACCTACAAGATTTTGCGTCTTCTATTGAAAACATTCAAGTGCAGCGTGGAGTAGGCACCTCTACTAATGGTGCTGGTGCCTTTGGGGCATCGGTCAATATTTTGACCGATAGCCATAGTGAAGATGCTTTCACACAAATAGCGAACAGTGTGGGCAGTTTTGGGGCCAGAAAACATACCTTGCGTTTTGGAACTGGTTTACTTAATGACCATTTCGCCTTTTCAGGAAGGCTCTCTAGAATTAAGTCAGATGGTTTTGTCGATCGTGCTTTTTCAGATTTAAGATCCTACTTTTTTGATGGCGTATATAAAGATGACAATACCTTGATCAAAGCCATGGTGTTTGGTGGTGAAGAAATTGCTGGACTCTCTTTCTTTGGGTTAAACCAAGAACGTTTGGGTATTGATCGAACCTTTAATGATGATGGGGTCTATTTAGATACAGATGGGAATGTGCAGTTTTACGACCGACAAACCGATAATTACAAACAAGACCATTACCAATTGCACCTTACCCAAAGGTTTAACAAAAACTGGGTGGGCAACATATCATTTCATTACACGAACAGCCGTGGTTTTTTTGAACAGTATATTGAGTCAGACCCTAGTTTTTTTAATGGGGACTTAGCCTTTTACCGCTTGTCGCCTTTTGAGGCCAATGGTGAAATTATAGAACGAGCCGACCTTACTACGCGTAAGCATCTAAATAGTGATTTTTATGGCACTGTTTTCAGCTTAAATTATAAGGATGATAAATGGGATGCTATTTTAGGTGGTGGTTTCAATCGTTATGACGGGGAACAGTTTGGTGAGGTGACCGCTACAGAATTTGCCCCCTTGCCCAGTTTTCCGTTCCGCTTCTATGAAAACGAAAGTGACAAGCGCGATTTTAACAGCTACATAAAGGCAACATATCAGTTAAACAGTAAATTCTCGTTGTTCGGAGATTTACAGTTGCGTACGATAAGCTATGAAGCTAACGGCCCGCTTTTTGACCCAGCAGCAGCTTTAGCAGTCGATGAAAATTTCACTTTTTTTAACCCAAAGGCGGGTCTTACCTACCGACCTAAGAACCAGATGAGTGTTTATTTCTCATACGCTCGTGCCAATCGTGAGCCAGCACGTGTCGATTTTGAAACGGGTGATCCTGAGGCTGAGAGCCTGAACGATTTTGAATTGGGTTGGCGTTATGTCTCTCCAAAATTTCAGTTGAACACCAATCTCTACTATCTTGATTTTGAGAACCAATTGGTACTAACGGGAGAATTAGATGAGGTAGGCTTTCCTATAAGGACGAATAGCGGCCAAAGCTATCGGTTTGGATTGGAAATCGATGCAAATATCAATCTAGATAAATGGACACTTCGTCCTAACATGGCTTTGAGTACCAATAAAAATATTGACTTTTTACAAGAAGATGGTAACGGGGATTTTACGAATTTAGGCAATACCAACATATCGTTTTCCCCTAACATCGTTATGGGTAACGTGATTACGTATTCCTTTTCAGAGACATTCAATGCAAGCTTGTTTTCTAAGTATGTAGGCGAACAGTTTTTGACGAATACCGATACCAACCCCTTGGATGCTTATTTTGTAAATGACGTCAATTTACAGTACACTTTGGGCAATTTACCCATTGTCAAATCTATTATTTTTACGGCTCAGGTAAATAATATTCTTGATGTGGAGTATGAAAATAATGGCTATGTGTTTTTTGGAGAATCTTTTTTCTACCCCCAGGCAGGAATCAATTTCTTATTGGGTGCTACCGTAAACTTCTAATCCTTATGAAAAAATTAAAGATAGCCTTAGACTGGACTGCCAATACCAATCACAGTGGTTTTTATGTAGCAAAGGCAAAAGGTTTTTATACTGAACTTGGCTTAGCGGTAGATTTGATTACCCCTGACCAAGATAATTATGCGGTAACGCCTGCGAAAAAAGTGGAGTTGGGTGAGGCAGATTTCGCCCTCTGCCCATTGGAGAGCATCTTGAGCTACAATACCAAAATCCAAAAGTTTGATGCTGTTGCCTTAGCGACTATTTTCAAAGAAGATGTGAGTGCGATTGTAAGCTTAGCCGGTTCGGATATCGCTTCCCCAAAAGATTTAGATGGTAAGGTGTACGCATCATATAAAGCCAGATATGAAGATAAAATAGTGAAGCAGATGGTCAAAAATGATGGTGGAGAGGGGGATATAAAAATTGCCTATCCTGCAAAATTGGGAATATGGGAAACCCTGCTTACCGGTAAGCACGATGCCACTTGGATTTTTATGAATTGGGAAGGGGTACACGCTAAAGCAAAAGGAATACCACTCCGAGCTTTTAAAATGTCGGATTATGGTATTCCTTATGGCTATTCACCCGTAATCATGGCGAGTAGAACCCAAGTAGAAAAGAATCACGAATGCTACGCTAAGTTTTTAAAAGCAACAAAAAAAGGATTTTTATATGCCCAAAAGCAACCGGAATATGCCGTATCGTGCATTGCAGCACATATTGCATTGACCGACAACGATATTGATCTATTACAAAGTCAAAAGTTTTCAAATCAATATTACGGAACGGAAAGTAATTGGGGCATTATGCAAATGAATGAGGTTCAGAAATTTTTAGATTGGTTGTATGAGATGGAACTAGAGACCAATCATTTGGGGTATAAAGACTTGCTTTTTGATGGATTATTCTGATTTTTTAAAAGGATTTTGATAATTTCATCTTTATGTGGAATAAGCAAAACCCGGTACGTTGGGGCATTATAGGTTGTGGCAATGTCACAGAGGTGAAAAGCGGGCCGGCGTATAAATTGGCAAAAGGTTTTGAGCTTTATGGAGTTATGCGCAGAACCTTGGATAAAGCTGAAGATTATGCTAAAAGGCATGGCGTTCCTTTTTACACTAATAATGCACAAGAATTAATTGACCATCCTCAAATTGATGCCATTTATATAGCAACACCGCCAGATAGTCATAAATTTTATGCACTTCAGGTTGCTAAAGCGGGTAAACCTTGCTGTATTGAAAAACCCATGGCACCTTCTTATACAGATAGTCTTGAAATACATAAGGCCTTTCAGCAAGAAAAGCTACCGCTTTTTGTTGCATATTACAGAAGGTCATTACCACGTTTCCTCAAAGTGAAAGAATGGCTTGATAAGGGTTACATCGGCGAAGTACGCCATATTCGATGGCATAAGAGTAGAAGTGCCAGTCCCCTTGATCTAAGTGGGGAATACAACTGGAGAACCGACGCTAAAATTGCAAAAGGAGGTTATTTTGATGATTTGGCCAGTCATGGCTTGGATCTGTTTACATTTTTATTGGGTGATATTAAAGATGCTAGCGGATTTGGGGTAAATCAACAAGGCTTATACTCCGCATATGATGCTGTTGCAGGTAGTTGGCTTCATAAAAATGGTGTTACTGGAGAAGGTAGTTGGATTTTTGGGGTAAAAGAACGGCAAGACAAGGTTGAAATATTTGGTTCAAAAGGGGAGATTCGGTTTTCAATTTTAGGAGAGTTTCCAGTAGAACTTATTTCAGAGAGCAAAAAAGAAGCCTTGTTTATTGAGCATCCCAAACATTTACATCAATATCATGTTGCGAATATGAAGGCACATCTTTATGGTGGGGCAACGCATCCATCTACAGGTAAAACGGCCTTGCACACCAGTTGGGTAATGGAAAAGATTCTAGGGGCTGTATAAATACTAATTGAAGATAACCACAGAACTACCGCTTTGCGAAGTTCTGTAAAAAAGAAGGTCGTAATAACGCTCTCCATCGTCAGGTCTATTTAATTGCTGACCGGTAAAAAGACTGTACGTAAAGTCTTCACAAGAGCATACTACATTTTGGCCATCTAAGGTCATTGTAGAACAATTATTTGGGGCATGATTTGGACAGCTGGCCTCAAATGCCAAATAGGTATCCAATCCAGTTTTCATCACGAAAGCACCCCGTGTACCTACAGCATCATTTCCCACATATACAGGGTTGCCAATATTGTTTAAGTTGTTGTAAAGCGGTAGGTTGAGGTTAAGGTCAAACCTAAAACTAACTTCTTGTAAAAAAGGATTTCTATTGGTTGGGTCATTATCACAAGCCAAGCATAACATCAAGATAATCAATGATAACCGTAGTTTCATAAGTGCTAATTTGCTGTAAAAATCACTAAAATTTATATATCTTTGCGTTAAATCCTCGCTAAAAACTACATCGTATATGTTTGGCAGAGGATTTTTCAATTAAGATACCGATACCAGGTTAAAGGACATTTAAGTTTTCTTCAACATCGTATTGTACAAAATAAAACGATTATGAGTAAAATATCGTATTACACTGCAGAAGGATTAAAGAAATTACGCGAAGAATTGGATTACTTACGCGATATAGAACGACCAAAAGCATCACAAGCCATTGGTGAGGCAAGAGATAAAGGTGATCTTTCAGAGAATGCCGAATATGATGCCGCAAAAGAAGCACAAGGACTGCTTGAAATGAAGATTTCAAAAATGGAAGAAACCGTTGCGAATGCGCGTTTGATTGATGAATCACAATTGGATACGTCAAAAGTATTGGTGCTCTCAACGGTAAAAATAAAGAACCAAACCAATGGTATGGAAATGAAATACACCTTGGTGGCTGAAAGTGAATCGGATATTAAAACAGGAAAAATTTCTGTAAACTCCCCAATAGGGAAAGGTTTGCTGGGCAAATCTGTGGGAGAAGTTGCAGAGATCAGTGTGCCCAATGGCACCTTAAAGTTTGATATTTTGGAGATTACCCGATCCTAACAACTTGGAAAAAGCGGTATATTTGAGTCTGTTTGAAAGGACAATCCCCCTGTCATTTCGAGTGCAGTCGAGAACTTCAACACCTTGATTTTTTAGGATCTCGACGGCGATTTAAGGGACATAGGTAATAAAAACAGATTTTTTCACATCACTTTTCTATTTCAAAAATAGCAATGGCAAGTATTTTTACGAAAATCATAAACGGAGACATTCCCAGCTACAAAATTGCTGAGGATGACCATTTTTTTGCTTTTTTAGATATTAACCCGAATGCGAAGGGCCATACCCTTTGTATTCCTAAAAAAGAAGTGGATAAAATCTTTGATCTTGATGAGGAATCGTACTTAGGTTTAATGGCTTTTTCGCGAAAGGTAGCTAGGGCAATTGAGGCAGCGGTTGACTGTAAGCGTGTAGGAATGACTGTTATTGGCTTAGAAGTGCCTCATGTACATGTTCATTTGATTCCTTTACAAAGTATGCAAAATGCTACTTTTCAGAATAAAGTAACGATGTCAGCGGATGAGTTTTTGGCAACAGCCGAGACCATTAAAAATCATTTAGATAATACCTTCACTAAATAGATAGATAGCACCTCCTATAATTGCGAGTAAAACAAGCAATACCACATAGAAAAGCACAGTGAATTTTATAGTAGGTTTTTTGGGTTCAACAAGTTTATTGTAGTATTCAAATACGCGCTCAATATCTGGGGTCCAATTAACCGGATAAATCATTGAAAAACACTTTTTACACTTTATTTCATGCGTAACCTCTGAAGTGGTTTTATGAAAAAAGGGATTGTACGTGTGCTTTTGATAAAAAGAAAGTTTTAGATTTTGATTAAAGCACTCAGGGCAATTGTTGGTAATCTCAGCGTCTTTGATGACAATCATTTTTTGTTTTGCCATGGTTCAATGGTTTGCTTTTAAGGAAATTTGCATAATGGTACCTTCTTTACTTGAAGAAAGCACTTTAATTTTACCTTGGTGATATTCTTCAATGATCCTTTTCACCAAAGAGAGCCCTAAGCCCCAACCTCTTTTTTTAGAAGTAACCCCAGGGTTGAATATAGCATGATAATTGCTTTTGGCAATTCCGTGACCAGTATCTGAAATTAAAATATGCACTAGATTTCCACTTTTTTCAATTTGAATGGCAATATTGCCCTTCCCCTTCATCGCATCTATACCGTTTTTAACGAGGTTTTCTATGCTCCAATTGTACAAGGGTACATTTAATTGTACGGGAAGCTGTTCAATTTGTGAGCTGAAGGTAAAATGGATGAGCTTAGAACTTCTTCTTTTAAGGTATTGGTAGGCTTTTTCCGTTTCAGAAACAATATCACAAACTTCCAGAATGGGTATGGAGCCAATTTTTGAGAATCGATCTGTTATTGTTTGAAGTCGATCAATATCTTTTTCAATTTCTTTAGTGATTTCCGGATTGATATTTTCAGATTTTAGAATTTCGTTCCAACCCAACAGCGAAGTCAAAGGCGTGCCAATTTGATGGGCCGTTTCTTTCGCCATCCCCGCCCATAGCTTATTTTGTTCAGAGGCTTTGTTTGTTTTGAAAAAGAAGAAAATGACAGCGGCAAACAGAAAGATAATGAGCAATAGGGCTACCGGATAGTATTTGAGTCGGTTCAATACTTCAGAGTTGCCGTAGTAAAGAGTCTGTAACAGGTCACCATCTTGAATAATCTGTATAGGCTCGTTCTCATTTTTAAATTTTCTGATCAGCGCTTGTATTTGAATGGAATCGCTGGTAATTTCATCAGAAATATTATTCGTCTTTATGGACCCTTCCTCATTGACCAAAATCATGGGTGTAGAAGTGTTATTGCCCATAATAATCAATGGAAGATTACCCAATTCTTGGTCTATGGGAGATAAGAGTACTTCAGATTCCGCCGCTGCCCAATTCTCCATCTTGAGCCGTTCTTCTTGCTTGAATTTATCAAAAAAGATATTGGTGTTCCAAAGAATTAGGCTTACAATGATAAAGGCTGAAATCAGCAGAATAAGGTTTGAGGTGCGCCTTTTAGGATTGAATTTCATTAAAATTCGGATTGCTATCAAATATAACGCAAAAAGCAAACAATTGTTGAAAACCTGATTTTGGCTAAGGTATATTCCGTGGTCATTTTATGTATTTTTGAA
Organism: uncultured Flavobacteriaceae bacterium; assembly: GCA_964353095.1. Lineage (GTDB taxonomy): Bacteria > Bacteroidota > Bacteroidia > Flavobacteriales > Flavobacteriaceae > Croceitalea. Next base: position 9,122 of record CAYGUO010000093.1, read on the forward strand.
ACTTAAATAAATTGGATTACAATGGAAGTTGAGGGAAAAATAAAAGTGATAGATGAAACGAAGACCTATGGTAATAATGGGTTTAGAAAACGCGAATTGGTCGTAACTACTGAGGAACAATATCCGCAGCATATAATGATTGAATTTGTTCAAGATAAATGTGATTTATTGAACAGCTACAGTGTGGGTCAGAATGTTAAAGTAAGTATTAATCTGCGAGGCCGTGAATGGGTAAACCCCCAAGGTGAAACCAAGTACTTCAATTCTATTCAAGGTTGGCGTATTGAAAATCTGCAACAAGCTGCTCCTGCCGAAGGGATGCCACCAGTACCTCCAATGGAAGCTTTTGAACCTGCAGATGATTTAAATGAAGAAGACCATGATGATTTACCATTCTAACGAATGGGCTTCACAAGGCTGGTAGAAAATATTTTTAGAAGGTACCTGCCTTCGCCTTTTGCCATTGCAGTTTTACTAACACTTTTAACGATAGTGTTAGTGTTATTATTTACCAAAAATTCTGGTGAAAACCATCATTTCGTTATTATTCTATCGTATTGGGAAAGCGGTATATGGAACAATGATCTTTTGGTGTTTGCATATCAAATGATGTTGATATTGTTGTTGGGCCATGTCTTGGTCTTAAGCAGACCAATGGAAAAAGTGATTCTGCAAATCACCAGGCATGTAACAAACACCTCCAATGCCGCTGTTCTAGTGGCATTGCCAACCTTGTTGGTTTCTTTTTTTAACTGGGGACTAGGGCTCATTTTTGGCGCCATATTGGCCAGAAAAGTAGGCGAGTATGCACAGGCAAACAACATCCCAATAAACTATCCGCTTATAGGTGCTTGTGGCTATGTAGGTTTAATGGTTTGGCATGGCGGAATCAGCGGTTCTGCGCCGATAAAAGTTGCAGAAACAGGCCACTTAAAAAGTTTGATGGCAAATAACCCAGACTTTAATGGTGTATTGCCAGATAGTATAGCAACCTCGTTGACCGTTTTTAGTCTTTCAAATCTTGTTATTTTTGCTGCGGTTGCTGGAGCCATTACATTCTTAGCCTTTATTCTTGGGCGTAAGACTTCAGGCGTACCCATTTCATTGCCACAATATAAATTCAATGCTTCTTTAACAAAAGAACAATTGATAGGTGCTGAAAAACTGGATTATTCTAGAATATTGGCCTACATTTTTGGCGCTTTGATTTTAGTTGGTTTTTGTGTCCAATATTTGCCTGCACTTAAAAAGTTGAATATTACCCCAAATATGCTCAACTTTTTTATGTTGGGCTTGGCCATTGTGCTACATGGAAGTTTTAAAAGTTTCCTAGAGGCAGTTAAAGAAGCTATTGGTGATGTGTCAGGTATTTTAATACAATTTCCCCTTTATTTTGGAATCATGGGAATTATGTCGCAGAGTGGGATGATCAATCAGATTTCTGATTTTTTTGTCTCGATTAGTACAGCGACAAGCCTTCCTATTTATACTTTTTTCAGTGCTGGTCTGGTAAATATTTTTGTACCCAGCGGAGGAGGGCAATGGGCTATTCAAGGGCCTCTGATATTGCAGTCTGCCCAGCAACTGAATGTACCGCTCTCCAAAGCGGTTATGGCATTGGCTTATGGAGATCAAATCACTAACATGTTACAACCTTTTTGGGCACTTCCCCTTCTGGGCATTACAAAGTTAAAGGCTAAAGAGATTCTTCCGTATACCCTGATATTTATGCTGGTTGGCGGCACAATATATGTAGTCGGATTACTTATTTTTTAGACGAATATTCCATAATTTTATAAAAAAAAATTGTCTTGTGGAAAACAATGGTAAAAATCGCCCTTTGTTCTTTCTAGGGGATAGGCTTGAATTCCCCGCTGTGGAAAGTGCCAATGAAGAGGGTTTGCTTGCGGTTGGTGGCGATCTTTCGCCAGAACGTTTATTATTGGCCTACCAAAATGGAATATTCCCTTGGTTTAATGAGGATGCCTTGATTTTATGGTGGAGCCCAGACCCTCGTATGGTGCTTTACCCAAAAAAAATAAAAGTATCAAAGAGCATGCGAAAAGTGCTTAATATGAACCAATTTCGCTTAACAAAAAACACCTGTTTTGATAATGTATTGGACCAATGCGCATCTTTAAAGCGGAAAGGACAAGAAGGTACTTGGATTACACCAGAAATGAAGAAAGCCTATCAAAAACTGTTTAAAAAAGGCTTTATTGAATCTTATGAAGTTTGGTTGGACAATAAACTTGTTGGGGGTTTGTATGGCATTGATTTAGGGCATGTGTTTTGCGGCGAGAGTATGTTTAGCTTGGTTTCAAACGCCTCTAAGTTTGCATTTATAAAAATGGTTCAAGAGCTGGAAGAGAAAGCGTATAAATTGATTGACTGTCAAATTTATACGGAACATTTAGAAAGTTTGGGAGCAGAAGAAATTTCACGAAAAGAGTTCATGACAGTACTACAGGGAAACGTTGAGCGTGCTTAAAAAGAAGAGTACATGCTCAAGATTTTGGCTATAATCTTCCGAGCGATATTCTGTACCTATTTGAAATTTTGTTTTCTCGGTCAATTGCCACCCAAGGTTTAAGGTGAACCGGATATCGTACTGTGGTTGCATTTGTTTGGCCACACTTAACAAATTTTCAATAATTCCGACTAGGTAAGGT
>CAYGUO010000094.1:0-11784 GCA_964353095.1 uncultured Flavobacteriaceae bacterium
AGACCGCTGCCATAAAGAGGTCATTCAAAAACTAAGGGACATGCGCATGATACCAGAAGCGATTGACCAGATAGTTACCCATTTGATTCAACATGATTTTTTAAACGAAGAACGCTTTGCAAAGAGTTTTGCAAGAGGGAAGTTCAATATTAAAAAATGGGGCAAAAATCGCATCGTAAATGAATTGAAACAACGGCAAATTTCTAGGTTCAACATCAAGACTGCCCTAAAAGAAATTGACGAGGACGTTTACTTAGAGACCTTAGAGGTCTTAACCAAAAAACGAATGGCCCAAGTCACTGAAAAGAATATGCAAAAAAGAAAAAAGAAAATAGCCGATTATCTGCTCTACCGCGGTTGGGAAAGCAGCTTGGTATATGCTAAAATCAATGAGCTACTTTACCCTACAAATTAAAACTGGCACCAAAAGAGAAGACAAACTGATTGTTTAGTTCTTCAGCTGGTGTCAAGTCATCATTATTATATTTCGCAATGGGCACTCCAGCTTCTACAAAGATTCCAAACCCATCAGAAAAGAAATATCGTGCGCCAGCATGGCCGCCAAAATTTTTAAGCCCCAAACTCAATCCCGGATAGAAATCAAAGTTGTTTCCTAAATTAAGGACACTCCCTAAATTAGCATTAAACCTTGCACGAACATCTACCCTATCTCCAAAGTCAGCATCGATAGCTTCTTCTACCCCTAAAAGATACGTGCTTACAAGACCTATTGACATATTCTCACCAACTCCTTGATCTAAATTTAAGGTAATACCAGAACCATTGCTCTGTAAATTGGCGCCAACTTGAAATTTTAAATCTCCTTTGCCAGAAAATGCGGTTTGAGCCAAGGCCGTTAATGAAAATACCAATGCTATTATTGTTAATCCTGTAGATTTCATCTTTATATTTTTTTTGTAAAAGTATTTAAATTATGTCTTTAATCATATTTTTTGTGTTGATCAAAGCTCTTTCGTTTTTGTAATCAATCCATTGTTGCCCCTTTAATCGCCGCATGAAATTATCAAAATAACGCATAATCAGCACGTTATAAATTGCCTTTGAAAAGTTTTTAGGCCTTCTTGCAATGGCTCGTAAGCTCATGGAAAAACCTGGGGTTTTATATTTCATATAATGCCAATACCCTTCGGGCATGTACAGCATTTCACCGTGCTTTAATTCTGTTGTAAACCCCTTTGCATATTTCAGCGCAGGCCATTTTTTGAAATCGGGATTTGAAAAATCGATATCCTCTCTAACAATTAAAGAATGTGGAACTTTATACAAATACTTGCTTTCTGATTGCGGGAACAGAATACAAGTCTTTTTTCCTTCAAAATGAAAATGGAAGATATTGGCCAAATCAATATCATAATGCATGAAGGTGTGTGAATCGCTTCCCCCGAAAAACAACATTGGAAGTCCTTTCATAAGGCTCAAACCAAAATCGGGATAACTATAATCTTTCTGCAGCTGTGGCACCTCTTTTAAAACGTTCCATAAAAAAATTCGAAACTTTGTTGGTTTGCTTTTCAACAAATCAACATAATCTGCCATTTTCATTTTTGCATGGGGTTGGTTAAATCCTTCGTCATGAGCGACCGGACGGTCATCATACAAAGGCACTTCTTTGTCCCCTGCGACTTGTTTGATATACTCTAAATTCCATTTTGAAAATGCGGGCCAATCTTCCACAAAAGATTCGATTACCACAGGTTTTTGTAGTTTGAAGTAGTCTCTAATAAACACTTCTTTAGTCAGGGTTTTCACCCTTGGAATCTGTTCTAGGTTAAGTCCCAAATTTTAAAATTAAGTGAAGCTATACCAATAAAAAGAATTCTAACTGGGGTAAATTCTATTATTTGCTAGCAAGTTTAGCATTCTGCTTTGCTTGTTCGTTACGTTCAATTTTATGCCCAGGCCTTGACCATTTCGGTTTTTCGCCCATAGGTTGAAATTCAGAGTCTTCGGCTTCAACCGTTTTTGGCTGTGAAACTTTTGTAAACGCTTTCTGCGGATTTAAGCCCAACAACTTGAACATTTCCATATCCTCATTTACATCAGGGTTAGGTGTGGTCAATAATTTATCACCTGCAAAAATAGAATTCGCACCTGCAAAAAAACACATGGCCTGCCCCTCTCTAGTCATTTCCGTTCTGCCCGCTGATAGCCTCACTTGGGTTTCTGGCATTACAATACGCGTGGTAGCGACCATACGTATCATATCCCAAATAGCGATGGGTTCAATATCCTCCATGGGTGTCCCTTCAACCGCCACTAAGGCATTAATAGGCACTGACTCTGGCTGCGGGCTAAGCGAAGCCAATGCTACCAGCATGCCTGCTCTATCCTCAAGCTTCTCTCCCATACCGATAATACCACCACTACAAACGGTAACATTAGTTTTACGTACATTTTGGATGGTATCCAATCGGTCTTCAAAAGCCCGGGTAGAGATGACATCTTTATAATAATCTTCAGAAGTATCAAGGTTGTGATTATAAGCGTAAAGTCCCGCTTCCGCTAAGCGCTTTGCCTGATTCTCCGTAATCATACCCAAAGTGCAACAAACCTCCATATCCAGTTTGTTGATGGTACGGACCATTTCCAATACTTGGTCAAACTCAGGACCATCTTTTACATTACGCCATGCTGCGCCCATACAAACCCTAGAACTACCGGAAGCCTTGGCACGAAGTGCCTGGGCTTTTACATGTGGCACCGTCATCAAATCATTACCCTCTATATCAGTATGATAACGCGCCGCTTGCGGACAGTAGCCACAATCTTCTGGGCAACCGCCGGTCTTTATCGAAAGTAGTGTTGAAACTTGAACGGTATTGGGGTCGTGGTTTTTTCTATGAACAGTAGCTGCATCATAAAGTAGCTCCATCAAAGGTTTGTTGTAAATATCAAGAATTTCTTGTTTGGTCCAATCGTGTCTTGTATCGCTCATAAATCAAAAATAGGGAATTCAAAAATATGATTTACTAATAAAACTTAGGTAGTGCCAAAACAAAAGAAGTAACCTAAACCATCTGATATCAGTCTTTTTAGATTACCTCTTTTGAATAGTAAACTATTTCATTGTTATTCTTCCTTCTTCTTAGGAGTTGAGGGTTTCTTCGTTTCCGTTTCAGGCTCTTCAGATGTTACATCCTTACCCTTCAAGTATTCAGGAAGCTGCATACCAGCCATATTGAACATATCTTGTAATGGCGGTACCGATTTGTACATTCCCGAAATAAAATTCGCTGTAGAGTTTTTACCATCTTCGGTCTTAGCTCCTGAATCGCAAAGCGTAACTTTATCTATCTTGATATTTTTAATCGCTTCTGCCTGTGTTTTCTCAAGTTCTGGTAATTTATCAGCAACCAAAAGTAAAACGGCATCTTTAGGGTTATCACCTGCAGCTTGTACAATTTTATCTAAACCTTCCGCTTGCTTTGTCAATACTTCAAGAATACCCTGCGCCTCTGCTTGTGCTTTAAACAAGATAGCATCTGCCTCTCCTTTTGCGATACGTCTGGTACGTTCTGCATCTGCTTCAGCATCAATCTCTACCTTCTTTTTATCAATTTCAGCTGGCACTACAATATCGGCCATTTGTGAACTACGTTCTCTTTCTGCTCTTGCCAATTCGGCATCACGTTCTGCGGCATACGACTCTTCTAAGGCTTTTGCTGATTGTACTTTTTCTGAAGCTATTGCTGTGCGCTCCGCTTCTGCTTCGCGCTGGCGACGCAAAGAATCAGAATTCGCAACATTTATTTTAGCTATGTTTTCGCCTTCTACTGCTTTTGCATTCGCGGCAGCAACTTGTGTACGCTCGTCTTGAACAGCATTGGCCTCACCAATAGAACCATCCCTATTTTTTTCAGCAACAGATTTACGCGCAGCATTGATAGCGTGTGCCGCAGCCTCTTTACCCAAGGCTTCAATATAACCTGATTCATCTACAATATCAGTTATGTTTACGTTGATGAGTTTTAACCCTACTTTCTTAAGCTCTGACTCCACACTTTGTGAAATATTAGTCAGAAACTTATCACGATCCGAGTTGATTTCTTCAATATCCATAGAAGCGACCACCAAACGCAGTTGACCAAAAATAATTTCTTTAGCCAGATCTTGAACCTCTTGCATTCCTAAACCTAAAAGGCGTTCCGCTGCGTTTTGCATAACACCGGGCTCCGTAGACACGCCAATTGTAAAACGTGAAGGTACATTTACACGAATATTCTGCTTACTCAATGCATTCGCCAAATCTACCTCAATAGAAATAGGCGTTAAATCTAAATACTCGTAATCTTGAATTACTGGCCAAATAAAAGCCGCCCCACCATGGATACACTTGGCAGAATTACCAGTGCCTACCTTGCCATAAACAACCAATATTCGGTCTGATGGACACCGTTTGTACCTTCTAATGAAAGAGATAATAATAATAAAGAAAAAGAGGATGGCAAAGCCGATGGCTAGTAATGAGGCACCTCCGCCTAATTGTAATGGTATTAGCATGTGTTTATTGATTTAAAAGTTGAACAATTAATATTCCGTTATCGGTAACTTCTTTGACCTTCACTACATTCCCTTGTACAAGGTCATTTTTTTCATCGGTAAGCGCTTCTAATTCACGTAAAGTGCCTTGAACATTTATACTTACTTTACCAATACTCGACCGTTTAGCACCTATCGTCAAATACACTTCGCCTATTTGATGTAATGCGTTTTTTAATTTTAAAGTGCCACTATGCTGCAGCTTTGCCAAATAATAAAATAGCGCCGCCATGGCCATCATCATAGCAAGTCCGCAGATAACAGAAATCATAACGGTAACGCCAGTTGACAGTCCGTTGTCAAGACATGAAATGCCCGACCAGCCAAAAATCGTAAAAAAACCCATTAAGTTTTTAAAGGATAAAAACTGAAATCCGATACCTGTATCACCATCTACCTCAGCATCAACATCACCACCCATGTCATCGGCATCACCGCCGACCAAGGTCAAAACGATTAATACCAAAAAGATTATGGACGAGACAAAAGCCGTAGTCCAGTAGATTTTTTCAAAAAGTGTTAAGGCAGCAAACCAGTTTTCCATAGTGGTACGAGTGTTGGTTAATAAAAGTTTTAAGATAAGACTTTACCGATAATTACGGAAGACTTATTTAGAAAGTAAGATAGCCCTTCTTTAACCCTACCCCAGAGGTGAGAAATGAAACTTACTTAGTTAGTAGAATACTAACTGCGTTCCCGCCAAAACCTACCGCATTGACCATTATGTTTTTAATGGGATTTGGTTGGATTTGTTTTTGAATAAAAGGAACTGGAATGGATTTTTGATTTAAAAGCATTAAGACTGCCATTTCAATACTCAACATTCCCGAAGCGCCAAAGGTGTGTCCGACTTTCCATTTATTGGTCGTCAAAAAAGGAATTTTGTTACAGAAAACCTTTTTAATAGCCTTATACTCCGATAAATCGCCTTTAACTGTGCCGGGCGAATGCATCACTATGACATCAATATGGTCAGCAGATTGACCATTGAGTGCCATTACCATGGAGTCTTGAAAACACTTTGCATCCGCAGAAATGGAAACATTATGCTGAAGCGGCTCTGTAGCGTAACCCATACCTGTAATTTTAGCTAACGAATTTGATGTTTCCCCTTTTTCTAAACAGGCCATTGATGCTCCTTCTCCTAAAACCATAGTGTTTTTTGTTTTTTCTAAGTTAAGGGCTTGGCATGGATAACTTTCACTGGGTTCAACTACGGCCGACGCACTATGCTCGTTGGGTACACTTTCTTTTGCATATATCTTGAGTGCCTGCATTTGGGCAATCGTAAAGGGAGTAAGCGGTGCTTCGCTACCGCCGACCAAAAATTTATCGGCCATTCCTCCTTGTATCCAAGCAATGCCATTTAGCATGGCATGCAATGCAGTAGAGCAGGTGATGGAATGTGAGATTTCTGGCCCTTTTGTACCCAAATCATGCGCAACCCATGACGAAATATTACCTAAAGTTGTTGTTGGCGAAGTTAATGTAGAAGTTGTTTTTTGCTTTAAATAGGCTTCATGATATTTTTCAAAAAGACCGGTTGCCCCTCTTGAAGAACCAATGTTCACTCCAAAATTATCTTGAGCTGTCCAGCCTGAAATTTCAAAAGCCTTTCGCGAAGCATATATGGCATATAACACGGATGCGTCAAGATTTTTATACTTGCCATCGGTTTGAGCCATTTTGAATACCTCATTCTTCAACTGTTTTGAAATCTCACCAACCCAAACGTTTTTATCCTTAAGAGCGAGTTGAGTCAAACTAGATGTTTTATACTGGTAATTTTCCCAAACTTGGTCAAGTGAATTTCCAAGGGGCGAAATAGAACCAATTGCCGTAATTGAAATAGGGTTTTTCAACATAATCGTGCTTCGGACAAAAATAAAAGTTCTTAACTTCATACCACCTAAACAAATCAAAAAAGGATGAACAACGAATTAGTACCTCAACCCAGCTGGTGGAAAAGAAATTGGAAATGGGCATTGCCTGTTGGTGGTTGCCTGGGCATCGTCATTTTTGCCGTGGTATTATTCACCTCCATCTACTTTGGTGTGACGAAAATCATGGAGGAATCCGAACCTTATATTGCGGCTTTTGAAATCATTCAAGAGGACGAAGAACTATTACAACTTATGGGCTCACCCATTGGGCGAGATGGTGCCGTACAAGGCAGTATCAATAATAAAAATGGCAACAAGACCGCACAAATGACCATTCCTATTTCGGGTCCTGATGCTTCGGGAACGCTTTATGTCGATGCCTACGGACGTGATGAAAATTGGAAATATAATGAAATTACCGTGCAGGTTGGGGATGTGGAGTTTGATTATACTGATAGGGTAGATTAATATCATTGGCTTTACGCCCAACGCCATCTACTATTCGCTAAAACATGCAGTAGGCAAGTTTCACTGAGTCAGCGGAAGCGAAGTAGTTAAAAGGCTTTGAGTTAATTTAATTCAAAAGTTTATTGCCAAAACCTATAACTCAAACTCTGCTAAAAGCAGTAGAATAGTATCATAAATATGCTGTAATTGGGCGTCGGTGATGACGTAAGGGGGTAGCACGTAAATGGTATTTCCCAATGGGCGCAAATTGATGCCCTGTTGCATAAAAAACTGGTACAATTTATCGCGAAGCTTACCGTACCGATTCATTGAGGTGTTTAACTCAAAAGCGAGAATAACTCCTAAACATCGAGGATTGGTCACTTTTGGATGGTTTTTGATTTGCTCCGTAAAACCTTGATGCTTTGCCTCGATAGCCTTTCTTCTTTCGATGATTTCTTCGGATTGTAACAAATCCAATCCCGCTAGTGCGGCAGCACAACCTAACGGATGTGCACTGTATGTATGGGCATGAAAGAAACCTTTGGCGACCTCATCGCTTAAAAAGACATCAAATATTTTTTGGGTGCAACTGGTAATACTTAAAGGAAACATCCCAGCCGTCAAAGCTTTGCTCAAGCAGATAATATCTGGTTTGTTCTGTACATAATCAGATGCGAAATTCTTGCCTGTTTTTCCAAAACCGGTCATGATTTCGTCTGCTACGCATAATACATCAGCATCTTGGCATTTTTTAATTAGCACATCTAGCCCTTGCTCAGAATGGAATTTCATTCCCGCTGCGCCCTGCACCAGAGGCTCAAAAACAAAAGCGGCACATGAATTATTATTTATGATATTTTCCAGTTGTGCCAACACCTCGTCAATGGTATCTTCTTGTGGTACGGGAATACGCGCAACCTTTAGTAAAAAATCTTCAAAAGGACCGTTGTACGATGAAAGACCTGATGCACTCATCGCCCCAAAGGTATCGCCATGAAAGCCATCTTCAAAAGCGATAAGGGTATCCCTTTTTTCGCCTTGGTTATAATAATATTGCAAGCTCATTTTTATAGCCGCTTCAACCGCTGTGGAGCCATTATCATTAAAGAAGATTTTTGCTTGATTTTTAGGCAAAAGCTCCATCAACCTTTCAGAAAGCTCAATTGCTGGTTTGTGCGTAAAACCGCTGAACATCACAAAGTCAAGTGTATTCATTTGATTTGAAATGGCCTTGGTAATATATGGATTACAATGACCATACATTGCCGTATACCAAGAGGCTATTCCATCAATATATGAATTTCCCGCCTCATCAAATAACAAGGCGCCTTTGGCTTTGACAATAGCCAATGGTCCTGGTGCCGTTTGATGCTGTGTCAACGGATGCCATAAATGTTTTTTATCGCGATGTGTTAAACTTTCTTTAGAAACGGAATCCTTCAAATCCTTCAATTTAGCTACCTTGCAAAGATGGTAATAAAACCAAAAAATCGTTACCACCTTGCTAAAAAAACCAATTTCACTACTAACTAATTTCTACCATTCTTTTAAGGATTGGCAGTTGTTTCTGTTTCTTTTTATCATTTCTTTTTTTGTTCGATTTCCGTTTTTCTTCAGAGATTATATTGATCGTGACGAAAGTACCTTTATTTTAATGGCGCAGTCTTGGGTTGATGGGCATTTGCCATATACCGAGCTTTGGGATTTAAAACCTCCCATCACATTTTTATATTTTGCCATCATCATCTTCTCTTTCGGAAAAAGTTTTTTAGCGATACGGCTAAGTGGCGTTATATTGGTTGCCCTAACCTCTTTTTTTACCTATAAAATTGGAATGACAATCGCTCCAAAAAAGGTAGCCTTTTGGTCTGCACTAGCTTTAGTTGCATTACAAAGCCTTTTTGGTAGTCTTCAAGGGGTGATGTCAGAACACATCTCTATAGCATTTTTCACTATCGGCCTATATTGGTTTATAGCTAAAAAAGGGATATGGAATTTGTTCATTACGGGCAGTTTTTTAGGTTTGGCGCTAATGACCAAATTGAATATGGCCTATGCCGTATTGTTTTTGTTTCTATTTGAAGTTTGGGAAAGCGCTTTTAAAAGACAAATTAGGACTGGAATTATCAAACTCAGCATTATTGGCGGGGCACTTCTTTTCATCATTTTGCTAACCTGTGTCCCCTATTATTTTAAGGGTGAACATCTTTTATGGTGGAAATCGGTTTTTGAAGCTCCAATGGCGTATTCCAAAGGAAAAAGTCATTCCTTTTTAAAGGTGCTTCCCTTGGTTATAATCGTTCTTGGATTTCTATTCTTTGCTTCAAAAAAAAGATTGATAGCTTTTGAGAAAAAAAAGATTCAAGTATTAGTCGTAGTAATCATAGGCGTACTCATGTCCTTTTTACAAGCTGGAAAAGCAAATGGTCACTACTTAATTCAACTCTATCCATCTTTGGTTATTCTTGTTGGCATTACCCTCGATCAAGCGAAGTTTTTAGCACGCCTAAATTATAAACCTTTTTTATTGGTGTTTTGCCTACTATTGCCAATTGAGACTTATTTAGAGCTTGAAAATATTGTTAAAAACAAAATTGACAAAGGAAGTTTTTATAATGGGGAGGGAATAGAAGTGCCAAAATATTTCAACAAAAATCAATTGGATAAAGACACTGTTTTTTTTATGGAGTATCATATTGGGTATTGGTTGTTAGATAGCAAACCGCCAACAAAAGCAGCAACGCATCCAAGTACTATTCTACGGGGTAATCTTTTCCCGTCCATGGAAAACACCAGGGAGAAACCAGGTGAAGAGCTTCAATTTATTCTAGAAGATGTACAACCACAATATATCGTCACTCGAAAAAACCGTAGAGTTTTTGATAAACAACAATATACCGCCAACTTTTACATCAACCATCAGCTATTAAAAAACTATCAACCTTTAGATACTGTAGATAGTGCCGTGATTCACCAACGGTTAAAAATTCAATAAAGCCTCTTGAAAACTGCATGCATATTTTTTAATGACTTCGGCAGTAAAATTCTCTTCTTCATTAATTCTACCCAGAAAAGGTATTCCTGTTTTGCTTAAAATGATACTTTCGGTAGTTGGATGCTTGTCACCGCTAAAAATGATTCCCGGTTTAAAACCTTTATCCATTAGCGCGTTAATGGTGAGCAATGAATGGTTAATACTGCCTAAATAATGCCTAGAAACCACAATAACTTTATAATCAGATTTTATTAAATCAAAAATTGTATCGGTATCATTTAAAGGCACCAAAAGTCCGCCAGCACCTTCTATAACCAGATGATTTTTTGTTTCCGGTTCTTTAATATGTTTTAAATTAATTCGTAAACCATCAATCTCAGCAGCCCCATGTGGACTCATAGGCGTTTTAAGGGCGTAACTATTAGGGTGGATGAAGGTCTTGTCGTTTGAAATCAACCGTTCTATTTTATGGCTATCGGAATTATCCAAATCCCCAGCCTGTATGGGCTTCCAATAATCCGCTTCCAAGGCTTCGGTAACAATGGCCGATGCAACGGTCTTGCCTACCTCAGTTGAAATTCCTGTAATAAATAGTTTCATTGCTCCGCTTTTCTGATAAATTGACAACTGGTACAGCGGTATTTTTTTGGCTCAAAAAAGGGAAATAGTTTATAAAAAAGGGTTTTTCTTTGATACAGCACTTCCGATTTTTGCTCTTTACAATTTGGACAGGTAATTAAGTTTCCTTCATCGTCTGAGGCATAATTTCTAACCTCATCAAATATTTTCTTTGCAAGTTCTTTATCTTCTTTGTGAACCTGTAGTTTAATGCCCCCAATCGCATTACTGGCAAAAGGCTCTACCCCAACAGTGTTGGCATCTTTTAAGGTAACGGAAATACCTTCAGATTCTAATTTTCCCTTAATGATTTGAACATCCGCTAGAAATTCAAAACTTCCTAATGTAACCAAGTCTTTACCCATTATCTTTTAGCAATAACAACATCTTTTTAATTTCTTCTTTTGTATTGAACGAATGCAAACAGATACGGAGACGTTCATTACCTTTAGGTACCGTTGGTGATAAAATTGGTCGGATATCATATCCGTTGTTTACGAATACCGAAGCCATTTTTCTAGTTTGGTGATTACCACTTATTAAGGCAATTTGTATTGCCGAATCACTAGGTAAAAATACGTTATCAAGTCCTACTTCTTTCAAAATGGATTTAAAATACACGATATTTTTATAAAGTTTTACGGTTTTCTCCTGACCATTTTCTGAACCAAAGAACTCATGTGCAGCATGGATTAGCGCAATTGAATGTGGCGATAATGCCGTTGTGTAAATAAGGCTTCTTGCGAAATTGATTAGAAAATCTTTTAATTGCTCGCTCCCTAAAATCGCTGCTCCATGACAACCTAAAGCCTTTCCAAAGGTTATAATTTGAGCAAAGACTTTACCTTGTAAATTATACTTAGCAACCAATCCTTTGCCAAATACACCTACTGCATGCGCTTCATCTATAATAAGATACACCTTGTTCCCTTCGCAAAACGCTGCCAACTGTTCTAAATTTGGTGAATCACCATCCATAGAAAAAACCGATTCTGTAACCACATAGATATTCGTGTCCAAGGTTCTTGATTCCGCTTGAGCTGTTAGTTTTATTTTAGATTTTAAATCTGATAAATCGTTGTGTTTAAATTTATAAGCTTTGGCATTGCCCATTTTTATGCCGTCCCGAATACTGGCGTGAACCAACTCATCATAAAAAATGATATCCGTTCGTTGCGGAACACAAGAAAAAAATCCAAGGTTGGCGTCATAACCGGAATTAAAAACCAGCGCCGATTGAAAATCATAAATCTTGCTTAGCTTATCTTCTAATGTGTG
>CAYGUO010000095.1:0-11691 GCA_964353095.1 uncultured Flavobacteriaceae bacterium
GCATCATCTGCAAAGCGGGTGCAAATATAGAAAGGTTTTTTTAATCATTCCAAACATAAAACTATATTTTTTTTCCTTTTTAAAAATTAAAAAATACAGGTCTGATTATCAGCAGTTAGCAAGAAGAAAAATATTGAATTTTTATGAAAAAAGATTCCATACCAACCCAAAACGAATTACAAAATCGCGATATGGGTAGTTGGGGGCCGAATAATAATTGTACTGCTTACTCCAAATGGTATTCAAATGCTCAGCCTTTAAATAGATTCTTGTTTGCCTTACTTTGGCATTAATGAAAAAATCAATCATAGGAAAAGCTCCTAACTCTTCATTATTTTGAGTGTAGAATTCACCCAATAAAGGATGGTACCCGTTCATATTATAGGCCGTAAAATATTTAAAAGTAACTCCAGTTTGCAAGAACATCGCTTTCTCAAATACATCACTTGAATAATAGAGCGTATTACGGGTTACAAAATCTGGCACGTTCAGCACCTGGTTATCTTGTGTTACATTCTGATACATCACCGTATTATTGAGCGCCCATTTTTTATACTTGAACTCTTTTTGGTATTTTACTTTTAAATGACCGATGGTCGAATTTTCTTGAAAAGGCCTAACAAAGGAGTTCTCCAAGCCTCGGGCCAATTCCTCTTCTGTTATAGTGTCCGCTATTCCGAAATACGTGTAGTTATCTATAGAGGCAAATCTAGCTTCTACTGTACCGAAAAAATCAGAATCTAAACCAAAGGCGATGGTTTGAACTTGCTGTTTATCAAAAACAGCATCGTTTTGCCAATTAAAATTTTGATATTCACTTTGGTACAACAAAAAATTAAAATTTGGAGCTCTTGAAGAACCGTGAATGGAACCCCATAACCTATTCGTAGCATTAAGTTGATAGCTTGCGGAAGCATCAAAAAGCGTACCCGTTAAATCACCCGATAGATTATAACGAATACTCCCATCCAAAGAAAGTTTTCCTATCGTATTCTTATAATCTGCACCAAGGGCTATTTCATCTCCCGCTAACCTATTCTGAATCGTTTGTGCCTCTGTGATAAGAATACTATTAAAAAAGTACTGGTAATTATACAAGTTGATATTACCAGATAAACTTCCCAAAGTCTTATTGGAAAAATTAGCGGATACTTGATTGAATGTTGTTTTTAAGGTCGCCCTATCAGCGATTGGAGTTACAAATGCTTCCCCAAACGTTGAATCTGTAGCAGTCTGGTTAAATTGATAAAACTTTGACTCATAACTAAACTTGTGACCAATTGCTAACAGCGTAGATCTAGTTTTTATGGAATCACGCCTTGGTCGCACCAGATTATATTGATGATCTAGAAAGTACCTTTTACCTAAAATACGGCTATCTGCATTCGTATACTCCACATCAATTCTTGAGCGGTCTAAAAACTCTTCACTACCTGACTCAAACTGCGCCTCTTTATCATCAAGCCCTCCATTTTCTTCATTCTCTATATCTTGTGCAGCATAGTGCCCTCTTATCCAATATCTATTGTTTGCCGTTCGGTAATTAAAAGTTGTTCTAAAATTACCTGACTCCGTTTGATCAAATTGATATTTACCCAAAGAACGAAAACCTTTATACGCCAAAGAAATATTAAGACGGGGCGACATATTAAAGGTCAACAGTGCATCTAAAAGCTGCCCTTGCTCTAAGGTGGTCTTAAAAAATAACTCCGTCATCGGTGTAGGTACATTATAATAGGTAATGTCCTCTTCTTCAAAATACCCAAAATGTCTTGCGCTGGCACCCAATTTCGGGTATAAAGTGGTATTTTCAAAACTTACCCCTAAGGCGTTATAGGGCTGCCCTATATTGACAAAGGGCATTAATTCAAAATCATCTTCCCGCAAAAAATTATACTTGTATTCTTTATGAATGGTTAACGAAGTATCTACCCAGGTGGTATCTCTGCTTGCAGTGATAATCTTATAATCTTTAATGGTTAAGCTATCGGGTTTTTGTTGACTTCTATTCTTCTTGTTATTAAATCCGGTAATGGAATCCATTTGATTTTGAAAAGGCGCCGCAACTTCCGTTTTTTTTAAGGTTTGTTCTGGTTCTGTTTGCCCTAGTGCGGAAAAACCAATACACATAAAGAAAAGTAAAAAAAGGAAATACTTCATTTAAACAACTTGGAAAAAACAAAGGTATCTATTTTTGTTGGTAACAAAATGTGAAAATTCATTCCCTTCAAATACGCTCTGCCATTTCGGTATTTTGACTAAAAAAGCTATAATTTCTTAAAAAAAACCAAAAAAAGCCATAATTTAAGCCCTTGACAAAAAAAATGAAATGAAAAAAAGACTACTCCTGCTGTGCTTTTTAACCACGGCATTTTCATTCTCGCAGTTTAATGAGAAAGCTCCGTGGATGAAAGAACTTCGCAAAAGCAAATCAAGCCTTGCCACGTCAAGAGCTGAAAATGCAAAACAAGCTTACACCTTTAATGAAATCACAACAGCTTTTCACCAGTATTGGGAAGGTAAAGAAGAACTACGTGACAAAAAAGGTAGCGGTTACAAACCCTTTCTCCGTTGGGAAAATTACTGGTCACATTTTGTAAAACCAGATGGCACCTTACCAACGGGTGCTGACCTTTGGGGAACCTGGCAGCGCTTTGCCAATAGTGCAGGTCCTGTGAACCCAACAAGTAATTGGAACATTGTTGGCCCTGTCATCAATGGAGAAACAGGAGTTGGCTTGCCTGGAATTGGACGAATCAATGCCGTAGCGGTTGACCCAAATAATGCAGATGTATGGTATGCAGGTGCACCCTCTGGTGGTATTTGGAAATCTACGGATGCTGGTTTGAGCTGGACTACCTTGTTTGATGAATTTCCCCAAATTGGGGTTTCTGGTATTGCTATCAATCCTGACAACTCTAATATTGTTCTAATCGCCACAGGTGACGATGATGCTTCTGATTCTTTTAGTGTGGGGGTTTTTAAATCATTGGATGGTGGCGCTACTTGGAACGAAACCAGTATTAACCCTGCTACTCAAAATGAATTTGACACCTTAAATGAAATTACCTATGACCCTACTGATAGTAATATCGTGTGGGTTGCCGGAACAGATGGTTTACAAAAATCATTGGATGGTGGTGATACTTGGACGGTAGTATTGGATGAAAATATTTCTGATTTTAAGTTAAAACCAACGGATTCAAATACTATTTATGCAGTAAACCGTAACACCGTTTTCAGAACCACGGATGGCGGTGCTACTTTTGAGGATATTACGGGTGATGAGATACCCACAACAGGAGGCCGTATGGTTATTGGCACCACCCCTGCTCAGCCAGATTTAATTTACATCTGTGTGGCCGATATTACAGGCAGACAATCTGCATTTTTAGGTTTATTTAAATCTTTGGACAGCGGAACAACTTTTGACAGAACGGATGAATTCGATGATATTTTTGGAAGTAATCAAGCCTGGTTTGATTTCGCCATAGAAGTATCGC
The DNA here is from genome assembly GCA_964353095.1 of uncultured Flavobacteriaceae bacterium. GTDB lineage: Bacteria > Bacteroidota > Bacteroidia > Flavobacteriales > Flavobacteriaceae > Croceitalea. The sequence continues at coordinate 3,504 of CAYGUO010000095.1, forward strand.
CCACAGACCCCGATGACCTATATGTTGGGGTTTTAGACGTTTGGAGATCTATTGATGGTGGCGACGATTTTACCAAAGTAAGCGATTGGAGAATAAACAACGCTAGTTATACGCATGCCGACATACACACTTTAAAATTTTTTAACAACAAGCTCTATGCTGGTACGGATGGTGGCTTTTTTGTTTCAGATGATGGAACTACCTTTGATGATTTTACAGATGGATTGGCTGTTACCCAATTTTACCGTATTGGTATTGCTAAAAACAATGTCAATAAAATTGTGGGGGGTACCCAAGACAATTCCGGTTTTGTATACAACAACAACGAATGGAATACCTATACGGGAGGAGATGGTATGGATTATGAAATTGACCCTACCAATAGCAATATCGCCTATGGCTTCGTACAGTTTGGAAATCCATTGTTTATCACCAATAATTTAGGGGAAACCGTAAGTACAGTAAGTTCTCCGGATACGGGTTCTGGAGCCATTGATGGTAACTGGATCACCCCTTTGGCCATTGATGGCGAAGGCACCGTATATGCAGGTTATAATGCGGTCTTTAAGCTTGTTGGTTCAGAATGGGAACGCACTTCTGGCTTTTTCACACAAGGAGAAAATATCGACGATTTAGAAATTGATCCTAATAATCCGCTCATTATGTATGCTGCGAACCGCGGTAATTTATACCGGAGTGAAAATGGAGGCGAAGATTTTATATTGATCAATGATCGCGATGCAAATAACGAAATCATTCCGTTTGATACTCAAATCTCTGATATTGCCATTAATCATAACGATAGTAACACAGTCTATTTAACTACATCAGGCAGAAATGGTATCCCACAGGGAAACCAACCTGCGGACAGAGGGGTATACAAAGTAATCGTAGATGGCAACACTTTGGTCAGTCGCGAGAACATTACTTTAGACTTGCCTGCCGATCAAGCCTACTTTTGTATAGCACATCAAGACCGAAACCCTGACAATCCTATTTTTGTGGGTACCAGTTTAGGGGTATATCGTTTAGACGACACCTTAACAGAATGGGAGCAATATTCTACGGGTATGCCCAATACTGCGGTATCTGATTTAGAAATAAGTCCTGATGATGGTATTATCGTTGCAAGTACCTATGGCCGTGGTGCCTGGCAATCGCCTATCCCTGTGCAGTTGCCTAGCAATGATGTTAAAATTTTAGAAGTGGTCACTGATGGTGGCACTATTGCATGTGGTCAAGTAACTCCTTCGGTAACCATACAAAACAAAGGTGTAAATGATATTACAGAGGTAAACGTAACCTATGCCCTAAATGAAGGCACAATTGAATCATTCACTTACACAAACACGATCACTAGCGAAGGTATCGAAACATTTGATTTACCTGCTTTAACTTTGAATCCAGGGGAACGAGGTAACTTAAGTGTAACCGTTAACGTTACAGGTGATGCATTTGCTGACAACAATACTCAAGAAGCAAGTGTGTTTATCGGTAACCGGTTTGCTAATGGAGATCAACTTTTTGATTTTGAAGCTACTAATACATCATTATTCAGTTATGACACTTCTGGAATAACCCCAAATAGTGAAAATAGCCTTTGGGAGGTTGGTGTGCCAACAGGGACCCTTTTAAATACAGCTGCCTCTGGCACCCAAGTTATTGGAACAAATTTAGATGGCAACCACCCGGATCAAACCACCAGCGTTATTTTTAGCGGTTGTTATGAACTAGCGAATATTGTCGCTCCTAAATTGAGCTTTCAAATGGCCTATGATTTGGAAGAAAACTGGGATGTTGTTTATGTGGTTTATTCTTTAGATAATTACACGACTGTAGAAGTGTTAGGTGAGTTAGGCAGTCAACCCAACTGGTATAATAGTGATAGAACCAATGAATCTTCTGGCGCTGCTGATGATTGTCAAAACTGCCCAGGTGCTCAATGGACAGGAACCAATGCCACCATGACGAAGTACACTTATGATTTTGCGCTAAATGCGGCCAACGGGGAAACAGATTTAACCAATGAAGCCAACATTCAATTCGCTATTGTCTTTCAATCAGATTTTTCAGTTAATCAAGAAGGCGTCATTATTGATGATTTTATTGTTGAGGGCTTTCAAGATGACGATGATGATGACAATGATGGTATTTTAGACGTAGATGATAATTGCCCCATTATTGCCAACGCAGATCAAGCAGATAATGATTTGGATGGTGAAGGTGATGTTTGTGATGCTGATGATGACAATGATGGTATCGTAGATACTGAAGACAATTGCCCCTTTACCGCCAATGCCGATCAAGCAGATGGTGATGGTGATGGTATTGGTGATGTTTGTGATGATGATCTAGATAATGATGGCGTACCAAACGCTTCTGATTTATGTGATGACACCCCTGCTAATGCTGTTGTTAATGTTGACGGTTGTGCCACCTTTTCTTTACCGGTGACTAATTTTAGTTTGAGAACCCTAGGGGAATCTTGTATTTCAAGCAATAACGGTAGTGTTGAAATTACCGCGGTGGAAGCCTTAAACTATACCGCTACGTTGACAGATGCCGATACAAATGCAACAGCTGCTGCGTTTAGCGACACCACTACATTTACAGATTTATCAGCAGGTAGCTATACCCTTTGTCTGACCGTTGAAGGCCAAGGAGGCTATGAACGCTGTTTTGACATCAACATAACGGAGCCGGAAGCTTTAGGGGTTGACTCTAAAATTAGCTCTTTACGTGATGAAGTGATTCTTAGTTTAAGCGGTGGAAGGGAATACCTTATTGAACTCAATGGAGAGGCGTTTATCACCACTGAAAGCGAGATCACACTGCCTTTGAGCAAAGTTGAAAATATACTGTCCGTAAAAACAGATAAAGAATGTCAAGGGGTCTATTTGGAAACCATTGTTCTTTCCTCCAAAATATTTATTTACCCTAACCCGGTTGCATCTGGTGAACTCAATATTTTCCTTGGATCGAGTGAGTTTGAAAGTATTACAACTTCACTTTTTACAACTGATGGTAAGCAAGTAATGAACAAAACATACCGTCCTGAAAATGGCTATGTACGTATGAACGTACAAAACCTACCACAGGGTATTTACCTGCTCAATATCAAAACAGACAACTCTTTGATGAACTACAAAATTTTAAGAAAATGAGACTAAATAAAATTCTATATACAAGCGCATTAGCTTTAGCATTTATGGTAGCTGGCTGCAGTAGCAGCAGCGGAGGTGGAGACGATGACACCCCACCACCACCAACTGGAGGAGGAGACGATGATCCCGTGGTAATTCCCGCTCCTACAGTTGCAACATTGGTTTTTCCTGAAGATGTTACCGAATGCAACACCGGTGTGGTTGACCCAAATGATGATACCAAAAGCACCGTAACCTTTCAATGGAACGCTTCCCAAAATACAGATAGGTATACCGTAACGGTAACAAACCTCAATACGAGCTCCTCAACGTTTGCAAACTCAGATACCAATGAAGTTGCTATTCTTATTGATAGGGGCACACCTTATTCTTGGTTTGTAACCTCAAGAGCTACTGCGACAACAGAAACTGCAGATAGTGCTATTTTCAGGTTCTATAATGAAGGTGCAGGAATAGAGAATTATGCTCCTTTTCCAGCCGAAGCTGTTGCTCCAGGTAGGGGTGCAACTATTCCAACTGCAACTATGGTGACCTTAGAATGGACAGGTAGTGATATCGATGACGATATTACTTCTTATGAAGTCTTTTTTGGTACGGACGCCAACCCAAGCACTTCTGTTGGTTCAGGGGCAGAGACTACATTAACTGATATGCTAGTTACTGAAGGGGTAACGTATTACTGGACTGTAGTGACCACTGATAGTGCAGGTAACACGTCAACGTCTGAAATTTTTGAATTTAAAGTAGCTACGCAACCATAATTGGGGTGCTTTTAAAGCAATTTAAATACTCAGATGAAGCAGGTACAGATGAAGCTGGCCGGGGCTGCTTAGCAGGCCCGGTAACCGCTGCCTCCATTATACTTCCCAAAGACTTTAAGAATGCTATTTTAAACGACTCCAAACAGCTCACGGAGCGTAAACGAGAAGCACTACTTCCGCTATTGGAATCAAGAGCCATTTGTTTTGGGGTCACCCATGTTTTTGAGGAAGAAATCGATAAAATCAATATACTGAATGCTGCCATTTTAGCCATGCATCAATCTTTAGATCAATTATCACAATCGCCTTCATTGATTCTTGTAGATGGCAACCGCTTTAAACCGTATCACAACATCAGTCATGAATGCATCATAAAAGGTGACGGCAAATATATGAGTATTGCCGCTGCGTCTGTTTTGGCAAAAACCTATCGTGACGCTTATATGCTGCAACTGCATGAAGAATTCCCCATGTACAATTGGGCAAAAAACAAAGGTTATCCCACCAAAGAACACCGAAATGCCATCAGAAAATTTGGTTTGACCAAATACCATAGAAAGAGCTTTAAGCAATTACCGGAACAAATTGTTTTAGAGTTAAAATAAAGAGCGTAACTTTAATTTAAAGGGTATTTTAGTCAACCTGTTTGCTAAGATAAATTGTGAAGTATCATTCTTTTTTAGTGGTTATGTGCTAGGAAATAGAAAATAATGCTAATTCATAAATAGCTATAGACATTCTAAAAATCCCGCAGAGGCTACCAAAAAATTGAAATGAAAAAAAGATTACTACTACTTTGTTTTTTAACCACTGCTCTTATGCATGCTCAGTTTAATGAGAAAGCGCCTTGGATGAAAGAACTTCGTAAAAGCAAATCAAGCCTAACCACAACAAGAGCTGAAAACGCCAAACAAGTCTACACTTTTAATGAAATCACAACAGCCTTTCACCAATACTGGGAGGGCAAAGAAGAACAGCGTGACAAAAAAGGAAGTGGATACAATCCTTTTATGCGTTGGGAAAATTATTGGTCCCATTTTGTAAAACCAGATGGCACCTTACCAACCGGAGCCGATCTATGGGGAACATGGGAGCGCTTTTCCAATGCTGCAGGACCCGTAAACCCAACAAGTGATTGGACTATAATTGGACCTATTGTTAGTGGAGAGTTAAATGGGGCAGTTCCTGGAATAGGAAGAGTCAATGCTGTAGCCGTTGATCCTAATAATGAGAATATTTGGTATGCGGGTGCTCCTGCTGGTGGTATTTGGAAGTCAACCGATGCTGGTGCTAACTGGACAAGCCTGTTTGATGAATTTCCTCAAATTGGGGTCTCTGGTATTGCTATTAATCCTGACGACTCACAAACTATCCTTATCGCAACTGGTGACGATGACGCTTCGGATACTTTTAGTATTGGTGTATTTAAATCCATAGACGGTGGTGCTACATGGAACGAAACAAGTATCAACCCCAACAACCAAGACGAGTTTGACACTCTTAATGAAATCATTTATGACCCTGCCGATTCTAATATTGTTTGGGTCGCGGGTACCGATGGTTTACAAAAATCTACGGATGGTGGCGATACTTGGAGTATTGTACTGGCAGAGAATATTACAGATTTTAAATTAAAACCAAGTGACCCTAATACCATTTATGCAGTAAGCAGCTCTACCGTATTTAAAACAACCGATGGTGGTATTACTTTTGATGATATCACCGGTGCTCAAATACCTACCAATGGTGGGCGTATGGTTATTGGCACAAGTCCAACGAATCCGAATATGGTATATATCTGCGTGGCGGATATTAGAGATAGAGGTTCTGCATTTTTAGGACTTTTTAAATCATTAAACAGTGGAGAAACTTTTACAAGAACAGCTGAAACAGATGATATTTTCAGAAGCTTTCAAGCTTGGTATGATTTTGCAATGGAAGTATCGCCCACAAACCCAGATGAGGTTTATATTGGCGTTTTAGACATTTGGAAATCAACAGATGGTGGCGATGATTTTATAAGAATTAATGGGTCGAGAGAGAAAACACTGTCTTACACTCATGCCGATATTCATACCTTAAAATTTATCAACAATAAATTGTATGCTGGCACAGATGGTGGCTTTTTTGTGTCTGATGATAATGGAACAACCTTTGAAGATTTTTCAGATGGTTTAGCCATTACGCAATTTTACCGTATTAGCATTGCAAAAAACAACGCCTCTAGGCTAGTTGGAGGCACTCAAGATAATTCGGGTTTGGTATACAATAACAATGAATGGAATGTTTATTCGACGGCTGATGGAATGGACTATGAAATTGACCCTACCAACAGTAATATTGCCTATGGTTTTACCCAATTAGGTGGTGTCTTATTCGTAACCACCAATTTAGGAGAAACAGCACGAATAGTTGGCCCACCAGATACAGAATCTGGTGAAACCCTACGTAACTGGATCACACCTTTAAGCATAGATGGAAAAGGCACTGTTTATTCAGCTTATAATGCTGTATTTAAGCTGGTGGGTTCTGAATGGGAACAAGTGTCTGATCTTTTCACAGAAGGCAATGCTATTGATGACTTAGAAATAGACCCAAACAATCCTATGATCATGTATGCAGCTGACCAAGGCAATCTATACAGAAGTGAAAACGGAGGGCAAGAATTTATATTACTTAATCCACGTGATTCCAATAATGAAATTATACCATTTGATACTCAAATCTCTGATATCGCTATTAATAACAACGATAGCAATGTGGTGTATTTAACCACCTCCATACGCGTAGGATCAGATCAATCAAGCCAACCGACCAATCGAAGCGTCTATAAGGTAACCGTAGATGGCAATACTCTGGTAAACCGGGAAAATATCACTTTTGATTTACCTACAGATCAAGCATATTTTTGTATTGCGCATCAATCGAGAGATGCTACTAACCCAATTTTTGTTGGAACCAGTCTTGGTGTGTATCGTTTAGATGATACCATAACTGAATGGGAGCAATATTCTACTGGTTTACCCAACACCTCGGTATCAGATCTAGAAATTAGTCCAGATGATGGAGTCATAATCGCAAGCACCTATGGACGTAGCGTTTGGATATCACCCATACCCGTGCAATTACCTAATGATGATATTAAAATTTTAGAGGTTGTGACTAATACAACTGGAGTGAGCTGCGAAGAGATTACCGCTACGGTTAGGGTTGAAAACAAAGGAGTGAACACTATTACTGAAGTTGAAGTTGCCTATCGTATTAACGGTGGTGCAGATGAAAATTTCACTTTTTCAACCGCTATCGCTAGCGAAACAACCTCAACATTTAATTTACCTGCATTGAACCTTAGTGCCGGTCAAGCATCATCATTAAGTGTCACGGTTACTGTACCCAATGATACTTATGAGGATAACAATACACTGGAAACATCTGGTTTTGTTGCTAATAGTTCTGCAAACGAGGAGCAATTATTTGATATGGAAACTCAAGCAAGCTCCTTATTCAGTTTTAATACATTTGGCACAGAACCTTTAAATGAGGTTAGCCTCTGGGAACGAGGTGTACCTGAAGGAACTTTATTAAATACTGCAAGCTCAGGCACCCAGGTATATGGTACTAATTTGGATGGTGACTACCCTAATCAAACCAACGCAATATTATTTAGTGGTTGTTATGATTTATCTCAAATTTTAGCTCCAAAATTGAGCTTTGCAATGGCCTATGAACTGGAAGAAAACTTTGATATTGTTTATGTGATTTATTCAACTGATAATTGGGAAACATTTGAAGTTTTAGGTGAAAAAGATAGTCAACCCAACTGGTATAATAGCGATAGAACATTAGAAAGCGGCGGACAGACCGATTGTGTTGCATGTCCTGGTAAGCAATGGACAGGCACAAATACTACAATGACCAAATATACTTACGATTTTGCTTTGAATACAGCTAGGGGTGAAACAGATTTAACCAATGAAAGTAATATTCAATTTGGAATTCTTTTCAACTCCGGTCCTGTCAGAACTGGAGAGGGCGCTATCATTGACGATTTTATTGTTGAAGGCTTTCAAGATGATGATGATGATGACAATGATGGTATTTTAGACGTAGATGATAATTGCCCTATTATTGCCAACGCAGACCAAGCGGATAATGATTTGGACGGCGAGGGTGATGTTTGTGATGCTGATGATGACAATGATGGCATTGTAGATACTGAAGACAATTGCCCCTTTACCGCCAATGCCGATCAAGCAGATGGTG
>CAYGUO010000096.1:0-11550 GCA_964353095.1 uncultured Flavobacteriaceae bacterium
AGCCAAGAACAACCCCTATCGAATGACATTCGATAAGGGTTGGTTGTTGAACTATAATAAATGGAAAAAGCTAATTCCTAATTTGGGTATTAATTTTTGGTAATACGATAGATATTACCGTTTCCTTGACCAGAAACATAAATAGTACCGGATGCATCCACAGTAACACCTTCAAAGCCCCATGTGGGAGGTGCCCCATCAACACCTGGTTTACCAAAAAACTCAAGACCTGCGGCAACTTCCGTCACCTCACCAGTGGCAATTTCAATTCGGGATACGCGACCTGCACCAGTTTCCACAACCAAAAGACCACCATCATTATCAAAGGCCAACCCCTCTGGAAATACGAGATCCTGTGCAATTGGGGCAGGTGTTGTTGGGGTATTACCGTCGAAACCTATTTGCCAAACGATTCCCGTGCCCCAATCGGCTACCCAAAGGGTTTCCCCATCGGTAGCTAAGCCACTGGGTGCAAAAACAGTAGCATTATCAATTGGTAGTATCACTGATTTATCACTTGCCCTGACTACGCCACCATTACCAAGATCGGAAACCATAATTTCTTCATTCAACCGAACGGCATCAATTGGCGCACCCAGTGTCTCAGCGGTATCCATACTGTAACTTTCTGTAACCCCCTCTTGCGGGTTCCAAACCTGAACCGTACCACTGAACCAAGAAGCACTAATCAGGTTTTCTCCATCTGCCTTAAGGCTCATCACTGTATTCAATGACGCCACGCCTATTTCGGGTGCTTCAGGTACGAGCAATGAACGATAACTATTTTCGACATCTCCAGTATTTGAGTTGAGTTGCCGTATGTTGTATTGATCGGCCACAAACAGTTTATCTGTATTATCGGCACCCTCTAAAAAAGCCAGTCCCTGTGGACCAATCATGCCACTGGAGCTTATAATATTGAGTTCTCCGCTAGGTAGTAATTCTGCAACCCAACCTTGCTCTGCGCTGGTCATATACAGGCTTCCGTCTTCATCAAAAACCAAATTGTCTAGCCCAGCATCCAAAGTGGCGAACAACGTAGAGGCTCCGGTCATGATATCAACCTTAAAAACCTCGCCTATCTGATCGAGTACGGTGAGCATCCCTTCAGCGTCAAATTTTGCTGCAACCGGATTTTTGTAACCGCCTGCCAAAACCTGGACGGAACCATCGGCAAACGGGTCTGAGGCCGGATCACCCATCCTATCCACATCAACACTCACCACTAGACCGGCGGCATATAGCGGGCCATAGATACGCCCATCAGGTCCAAAATCAAAAGCATTTAAAAAGCCTAAGGGAAATGGGTTCGCCTCAGTAGCAACAATGATAGGTCTTGGAGGTTCAACAAGGTTTGGGTCCAATTCGTAAAGGCCATCACCTAAAAAACATAGGGCCACAAAAAGGCGACCATCATCTGAAAAAGCTATGGGGTTGACACCAGGTGCTACAAATTGCGTGGTCACAGTTCCATCGGGTGCCATACGGCCAACTTCCCCAACCAAGATATTGGTCCAGTACAACGAACCATCAGGCCCAAAAACCAAGTCGTCAGGCCCTTTCACCTGCATGTCTTGTCCTAAACGTTCAGAGATATCTCCATTTTCTTTATCCATTACAGCAATTTCAATACCAATAACACTCGCAATATATAAGTTGCCATCGGGACCAATGTCTAGCCCATTGGCACCAAATAAGGCAGCGCCTGTGCCAATTGCACTAACCGTGTACGTAACCACTTCGGGGGTCTCCTCTTCGGGCTCTTCTTCCACAATTTGTTCTGGTTCGGGCTCAGGTTCTGGATCATCATCACTACAGGAATAGGTAAGGAAAAGCATTGCTAAAAAAAAGCACTTTAAAATTGGCAGTGCCAATAATCGTTCAATTGTTTTCATAAGGTTTTCGTTTAATAAGGTTATACTATTGTAAGGTCAATATGGTTTTTTGATGCCTTTGCACATATAAGGTCATCATGAATGAAACGAAGTTGTCTTTTTTTTCTAAAAATGACTTGTACTCATTAAGCACAAATAGGACAGATTGCGCATTGATAGGAATGAGGAAGGCTATTTTTTGTGGGATGTTTCCTTTTGTATGTTTTTACTTACGTGAAATCCGTTAACTCTTTTATGGAAAATTAATGCGCTTCTGAAGCGCAGGAGAATATTTGATTTCTAAGATTATTTGGAAAATCAACCCCTTCGATTTTCCACACTAAAGTGGAAAACCACCTCCCCTTGTCCTTCGACTGCGCTCAGGAACCGTCCTTCGACTGCGCTCAGGAACCAAGGGGGGGGAGCTATAGGAGTGCGTTTCACACTTGAATCTATGCAATCAACAACAAAATAATAGATTCGCTTATTTGGCATTCTTATCACGCCATTTTTGAGGGGTAATGCCGAATTCCTTTTTAAAGACCCTACTGAAGTAGGCCGGGTCACCGAAACCACAATCGTTGGCAATGGCCGAAATTTTGAAGGCGGAATGCAAGAGCAATTGTTTGGCTTTCAACAACCTCACATAACGAATGAAATAAGAAGCCGACAAGCCCGTCAATGCCGACAGTTTCCGATTGACCTGCGAATGACTGAGGGCCAGTTCCCTACAGAGTTTCTCCACATCAAAGTCCGTATCATCCAGATATGCTTCCACCGTATGCTTTACCTTGTTCACAAAGACATGGTCCAGATTATTGGCAAAAGGAATGGTGTCTTGATTTATCGTAGCCTCCGCAGCCTCCAGTTCCCGTGCCGGTATTGAAGCCTTTTGATGGCTACCCATTGTTTTTTTCTTGGAGGGGTTTATAGGAAGTCCCGTTTCAAGTGATGATAGGTAGTACTGCTGCAACAATTGGCGCAGCTCCAACAAGTTCTTGATGCGCAGCAACAGTTCTTTTTTGTGAAAGGGCTTGGTCAGGTAGTCATCGGCCTTTTGTTCCAGTCCTTCCAACTTACTTTCCATATCGGCCTTGGCAGTCAGCAATATGATGGGGATGTGGCTGGTACGTTCTTCGTTCTTTAGGATATTGCAAACCTCAAAACCATCTTTATAGGGCATCATCACATCGAGCACGATGAGGTCGGGCACCACTTGTAGTGCCATTTCTTCACATTCCAGCCCGTTCCTTGCCATCTTAATATGGTATGACCCTTTCAAACAGGAAGCGATGTATGTGCGTACATCGTCATTGTCGTCCGCAATCAATACCACTGGTTTTTCGCCATCATGAGTCGTAACGTCGCCTAAGTATTCAACCATGTCCGTTTCAAGGGTTTCCTCTGTAACATTCGAAATCTTGGAGGAAGGATTTTTGGAGGAAAAGGAATCCCCTATAACTGGTGCTTCATGGGCAGCCGTATTTCGTATGGGTAGGCTCACTTCAAAGGAGGTGCCCTTGCCCAATTCACTTTGGACCTTAATTTCACCTTCAAACAGTTTGACCAGCTCTCGCGTCAATGACAGTCCGATACCGGTGCCCTCGCCCTGTCTGGTATGAGATCCATCTGCCTGATAGAAACGGTCAAAGATGTGGGGCAGGTCAGCCTTGGCTATGCCTGCGCCCGTATCCGCTACTTTTAGGATAAATTCGCCGTTTTTACTTGCGGTTGAAATCGTGACCGCTCCCCCTGGCGTAAACTTGATGGCGTTGGAGATAAGGTTCGACACCACCTGTTGCAGCCGCACCGCATCAAAGTCCATAGGCAGGCTCTCCACTGCGGTTTGAAAGTGAACCTGAACCCCTTTATCTTCGGCCAAGGAGTGGAAACTTTCGGTAACATATCTGATAAAGGACACCACATCGCCCTGTTGGTAGGTCAAATGGAGTTTACCGCTTTCGAGTTTACTCAAGTCGAGCATCTGGTTGACCAACTCAAGTAGGTTCTCCCCATTGCGCTTGATCATATCAATTCCCGATTTCAGATTTGTCTTGGGTTTCTCCAATACTTGCTCCGCCATACCCAAAATGACGGTCAAAGGGGTACGAAACTCATGGGTGATATTGGTGTAGAGCCTTGTCTTTAAAACATCCATCTCTTGCAAGCGCAACCGTTCCGCCCTTTTTAGCTTTTGATGCAATTGAAAACGATAAAGTGCAACGATGCTTCCTCCAAAAAATAGCGCATAGCCCAAATAAGCCCACCAGGTTTGCCACCAAGGAGGAAGAATGGTAATTTCCATACTTGCACCTTCTTCATTCCAAATGCCGTCAGCGTTTGATCCTTTGACCCTAAAAGTGTAATTGCCCGGAGAGAGGTTGGTATAGTTGACTTTACGCTCCTTTGATGGTAGTGTCCATTCCGTATCATAATTTTCTAACTTCCATGAATACAGATTATCTTCTGAACGAAGATAATGCAGTGCCACAAATTCAAAACCAAGATTTTTTTGATTGTGGCCTAGGCTAATTTTATCAGTATAAGCTACTGATTTTTTAAAGATTTTTCCATCTGGATGACCATAACTACTATCGTTAACACTCATTGCCGTGATGACAACGGATGGGGGCGTACTATCTTTTTTTATAAAATCCTTAGGATCAATTCTGTTGAGGCCATTGCCTTCTTGGCTACCCAACCAGATAATACCATAATGGGTTTTTAAACCTGTCAAGAGTCTCTCAGGGGTTTTTTGAAAGCCGTCTTTGCCAAAATAGCTTTTAAAGGATTTTGTATTTGTATCAAAAACGGAAAGCCCCCTTGCGGTTGGCAGCCATAATTGACCCAAATCATCAGATATGAGTTCTCCATAGTATTGGATATCATTATGTAAAAGGCCTTCTGACTCCCCAAAAACCTCCACATCATTTACCTCAGGACCTACTAGTGCCAAACCGCCCCCGCTATAGGTGCTGACCCATAATTTTCCATTTTTTGCCTTTGCATAAGCGATAGTGGATGGCATATTGATATGGGTATTGCGATAAAATACATCCTTTAGAGGATCATAGCGGTTCAACCCAACGTCCGTACCCACCCATATACGGCCCAAATCGTCTTCGGTTATAAACCGAATTTCATTGCTACTCATTGAAAGTGAATCTTTTGGGTCATACGCATAATGTTTAAAACGTTTTTCCTTTTCAAGATATTTGAAAAGACCGAAAGAATTAAAATCAAAATCACCGAGCCAAATGCCACCCCTTAAATCGAGGAACAGAATAGGAATCCTTTCGCTGGGCAATCCATGTTCTTCGTTGTTGGCGAACTCATATTTTTCCTTTATTTCAAAAGAGCTTCCATCTAAAACGTAAATCCCGAGTTGATTCACGGATACCCATATACGGCCATCGGCATCTTCTTGTATGGCATTGACCTCAACTCTGTCTTTTTTATAATCAACATCCGGAATAAAATCTATTTTTTTAAATTTTTGTTGCGTTTCTTGATATCGATAAAGGCCTTGCCCATAAGAACCTGCCCATAGATTTCCTTTTGAATCTTCATAAAATTTATTAAGACTTATTGGTGATGCATCCTTAACGGCACCTATTTGTTGAAAACCGCCGTTCGGTTTTTTTCTGGCGATGCCAGATCGCGTTCCTACCCAAAATCGCTTCTTACTATCTTCAAATAGTTGTATAATGGTATCGGAGGGAATACTGGATGGGTTTTTGGGGTCATTTTTCAAAAGTTCTATTTGTCTAGTCTTGGGGGTTTCTTTGTAAAAGCCCGGACGATAAAACAGCCATGAAAGCCCTGAGTTATCTGTAAAACCCTTTAGGGAAGCGGTAGGCCTATTTGGATTGTTTTTATCATTGAATTTTGAATCATAGTAAATAAAAGATTTTGTGCTAAATTCATATCGGATGAAGTGTAAAGGATCATGCCGACCATTCAATAAATTAGAGACCAAAGAAAATCCTATTCCTTCTTCATTTTGTTCGCTTGGAACAATTAGGTCAACATTTTTATAGCCCCTTTGAAAGTTTAAAGAGCCGAGGCCATAAGATAAACGTGAATAGCTATTGCTTTTAGGGTCTATGATGGTTATTTCATTATTCTCATGAATTGCCCAATAACTCCCTTTCAAGTCCGTAAAGGCAAAATGCACTTCTGAATCGGGCAAAAAATGATTCCCTTCATCCGTATTGGTGTACTGCTGTATAATTTGTTGTGTAACCGGATTCAGAATGTATAGACCATGTTTTCCTATCAATAACAGGTTATCATCATTCGCAGTATTCAAGGCAATCAGCATATCCTCGATTTCGATACCTTGTATTTTTTCGCCATGGGCAACGACCAATTCAAAATCATCTTTTTCAGGTGTCCAAACTTTAAGATTACCAGAGGGTTCTATATACCAGATATTGCCGTCTATTGCAGAATACACGAGATTTTGAAAACCAAGGAGCGCGTTTCCAAACGTATTTTCATACGGATACGCTTTTGCAATTTCTGTTTTTGGATCAAAACGGGCAAGTACCAAGGTGTCATGTGAATGGTTTGTGTACCAAATATTATTATGAACATCTTCAAAAAATACCCTTTGAAATAAGGTATTTAACTCTTGTGAGTCACTAAACTGTGGTTCATAACTGCGACCGGCTTCAGTACTTGGGTCAAAACAAATAAGCCTACCAGTATCTAAATCACCCATCCAAAGCTTACCTTCTCTTGTCTGTAAGAGGCCATTACTACTATTTCGCAATAGAAAAGTACTAGAATCCGTCTCGCTTTTCGCCTCTTTATAGACCTTAAAATCATAGCCATCGTATTTCACCAAGCCATTTTGGGTCGTTAACCAAATGAACCCTTTGTCATCTTGAAGAATATTTCGTACATACTCCTCAGGCAAACCCTCGGCCACACCATACTTTTCGTAAACCCTTCTTTTTTCTTGTGCAAGCACAGAATCAAAGACTACTGTTATTTGTAGTAGAAGGAATAGTACAAAAATAGGTTTGGTCATTTTTTTCTGTTCTTTTAAATAGGCCATTGCAGCGTCTTCATCTTTGGGTTCAATACCTTTAGAGTAAGTACTGAATCTGATACAGATTGTTCATGCTTATAGCCTAAACCAAAATATTATTGGCAATTAGCCTGAACAACTTATACAATTGAAACAATTGGCGAATCATCATTCTAAAACGTTACTATTATAAAAATGGGGGAGAGTTTTGCGCAATGCTTTATCAACACCGCCTGCGATTCGTCTTACCACTAAGTGGATTACATCTAAATGTAATGATAAATCACTTAAAATCAAATGATAAGAAAGAGATAGCGTGATGCTTTTAAACGGTACGATTTATTTTAGCAGAACGGAATTTAGAAAATGGGAAAATTACCTACTATAATTAGGACTCTCTTTGGTAATCGTCACATCATGAGGATGACTCTCATTAATACCGCTTGCAGTAATTTTCACAAAACGACCTGTTTCTTTTAGGGTTTCAATGTCTTTGGCACCACAATACCCCATTCCCGCACGGATTCCACCAACAAACTGATGAATACTTTCAAACAAGTCACCCTTGTAAGGAACACGCCCTACAATACCTTCTGGAACCAGCTTTTTAATATCATCTTCCACATCTTGAAAATACCGGTCTTTAGAGCCTTGCTTCATAGCCTCAACAGAACCCATTCCGCGATAACTTTTAAATTTTCTGCCTTCGTAGATAATCGTTTCCCCTGGGGATTCTTTAGTTCCCGCCAGTAACGAACCTAACATTACAGTGTCGGCACCAGCAGCAATTGCTTTGGGAATATCACCGGTATATCTAATTCCACCATCCGCGATAACCGGAACACCCGAACCTTTTATGGCAGCAGCAACTTCAAGAACTGCTGAGAATTGCGGAAAACCAACTCCTGCAACAACTCGCGTTGTACAAATAGAACCTGGCCCGATACCTACTTTGACAGCGTCAGCACCCGCAGCCACCAAATACTTAGCCGCTTCACCTGTGGCAATATTACCCACAATGACATCCAACTCCGGAAAATTCTTTTTGACCTCTTTCAAAACCGTTACCACACCCTTGGTATGCCCATGTGCAGTATCGATAACAACGGCATCAACACCTGCCTTTACCAAAGCACTTGCCCTATCTACTGCATCTGCGGTTACCCCTAATGCTGCGGCAACCCGAAGTCTTCCGTACTGATCTTTATTGGCAATAGGCTTTTGGGTAAGCTTGGTTATATCACGGAATGTAATTAAGCCTACTAATTTGTAGTTATCATCAACAACTGGTAATTTTTCAATCTTATGTTCTTGTAGAATATCTTCTGCCTCACCAAGAGTTGTACCTGCTACTGCAGTAACCAAATTCTCTGAGGTCATGACCTCAGCAATGGGTCTTTCATTATTTTTTTCAAATCGTAAATCACGATTGGTAACAATACCAATTAATTTACCAGCAGCATCAACAATTGGAATTCCACCAATACCATGTTCTTTCATACTGGCCTTTGCATCTTTCACCAAAGCATTTAAGGGTAGCGTTACAGGATCTAAGATCATTCCACTTTCAGCCCTTTTCACACGGCGCACTTTCATGGCTTGCTCCTCAATACTCATGTTCTTGTGTAACACGCCAATTCCGCCTTCTTGGGCCATGGCAATAGCCATTTTAGACTCTGTAACGGTATCCATGGCAGCTGAAACAATGGGTACGTTAATGGTAATGTTACGTGTAAATTTTGATTGAATATTGACTTCTCGTGGAAGCACCTCTGAAAAAGCAGGTACTAAAAGTACATCGTCGTAAGTAAGGCCTTCGCCAACAATTTTATTTAGGTGGGCTTCCATTGCAATTACGGATTAATTGCGTGCAAAGATACTGTTTTTTAGTTAAGTGCTCTTCCTTGTCAGTTCATATTAAAAACGTGAAAATTTAATTACTCCAAACTTCAATGAATATTTAAACCATTAGTAGCAATCCATCTTTAGCTGTTCGTTATGTTCAAAGTCACTCAGTTGTTTTTGAAGTACCGTAGCTACAATTTCACCTAATACTTCTAGCACCTCTCGTTGCATAGCTATGGAACCACAAATCATGAATACTGCACCACTTTCTAATTTTTGTGCAATAACCGTTTCTTGCTTTTTAATGAGGTCTTGAACATAAATTTTTTCTTCATGCTCCTGTGAATAAGCTATGAGAAATTGCTGTAGTTTCTTTGTATTGAGCGCTTTCTGAACATAACTCTGATAGATTTCAAATGATTTTTTCGTGCGGCCTCCCCAAAACAAATCTATCGGAATTTGTTTTTCATTCTCATCTATCAATCCTAAAAAAGGAGCAATCCCGGTACCATTCGAGATACAGACTATCTCTTTAGCATCTTTAGGAAAATGAAATTCATGATTCCGTTTGATGGCCGCCCTCACTTCTTCGTTCTTTTCCAATTGACTAAAGTAATTGGAGCAAACTCCAAATTCATGATTTCTAATACTCAATAGAATGTCATTTCCAACTTTGGCAATAGAGTATAATCGTGGCACTTCTTTTTCAGAAGGTTGATATGCCAATAAATCCCCGGATTGAAACTTGATATTCTTTCTAGGTTTTAATTGCAACAAGAAAGTCTCATCAACATTTAAATCTGTTCGCTGTGCTACCTCAAAAGGTATCGGTTTAGCATAACGTTCTTTCTTTTTTATCCTTTTGAGCTCCAGTGGAATCCGTGTTTTCTCCGACCACTGCGCTGCCCAATCTTTGAATGCACTAAAAGATTGATTGTTGATTTTATAAAGTGGTAATACCGCCTTAAAATTTTGCTGTTGACTAAGAGCCTCATCAACCTCAATAGCAAATTGACAATAGTCAGGATACACCAAAGAACCAAAACCAACCACACTGTAACGTATTGATCTTTCTTGTGAAATGGATTTCAGCTGATGAATAAAATTACTTGCATTTGTTGGTGATTCTCCCTCACCGTAAGTGGCCGTTAGCACAATAAGATGTTCAGCCTTCGGGTAGACAGCGTATTTATTAAGTTCGGCAACAAAAACCTTTTTACCAGCATTGACCAAGGCATCTTTCAAGACCTGAGCAAACGCAAAGGTGCTTCCTGTTTCGGAGCCAACCAGAATAATATGACTACACTCATCCGAGTCTTTTTGAACAGCAGTTGACTTAGTATTTTTGATTCGTCTGCGCCACATCACCAGTCCAGAATAGATGAAGAATAAGATGGAGATACTTGCCAATAGCAAAACAATTGCCCAAATTATAGAACCTTGACCTGTATGTAAAGTCATACTCCATCTACTGGCCAATTCCGCAAAGGGATAGCTCACTTCACTCAGAATTTCACCAGTATATTGATGCACATAAAGTTCGCTATCAGATAATGCAACTTCAAAATAATCTTCGGGCATTTCTGAAAACGGAAAGTTTACCGAACGAACTTCATCTAAGGTAATCTTTTGAAAAATTGGTAAATTCTGAGGTTCTACTTTAAGATTCACCTCGGTATTTGGCTCCACTATTTTATGCGAAATGGCAGAGGATGGTACTAAAGAAAATTTTTCGGCAGACAAATAAACACCAGTGGCAGCAACAATAATTATGGGCAATAAGGCCCATCTACCAACAATGACATGATACCGAAGTTCAAAATAATCTTTTTGTATCGGTGAGAAAAGTTTGCGGATACCCCCTTGTCTTTTGATAATAAGCAATAGCCCTGTAACAGCTATTAGGCAAAGTAAAAAGGAAATCAATCCAACAAAAAAGCGACCCACACTTTTTAGGAACAAAGAACGATGTAGGTTGGTCGCGAATTGATAAACAGGGCCTTGAACACTGGGCTTTCCCAATTCATCACCAGTAGCAGGATTGATATAGATTGTCTTAGCATTCCCATCTTTAGTAATCACTATCGCTTCAACAAAATCATTGGCATCTATACTTAAGGAAAGTACCTCATCGTAAGAACGCTCTAAAACCGCTATACTTTCTGCCAAAGAAACCTCATTAAGAGCAACTGGGTCAAAAGGTTTTATGGAGTCCTCCATCGGCTCGAAAGCCAAAATAATTCCCGTTAGGGAAGCTACCAGTAAAAAAACGGCCGAGGTCAGTGCCAAAATTAAATGACTGTACCTCCAAATAGAGATGGTCATTTATACAAATTATTGCGGAATCATGCGCACATAGCGTATAAAACCCTTTCCTTCTTTTTTTAGTTTAAGATTTTCAGAGGTCAATTCGAACTCAATATCGTCAAGATAATATTCTTGATCCTCTACTGCCGATTCAAACCTAATTCGGTACCCCGAATCTATTTTATCGGTCGGTATTTTAAGAACCGTCATCTTTCTTTCCCCACCAGTTACCGTTTCACCAACGATAGCATCTAAGGTTGGTCTCCTTATTCCATAAACGTTTTTCCACCACTCTTGGATATCGCGATACCATTCACTGTCATCACCCTGCACGTAAAGGGTTTCCATATACTCCCCTTCTTTATCCAAAACGGAAACTACCACATACGCTCCCTCACCTTCATAATTGGTGAGTTGAATCAAGCATTTGTAGTTTACTGTGTCAACAGGCTCTACAAAAGCTATCGAGGCCAGTAATGATAATAC
>CAYGUO010000097.1:0-11545 GCA_964353095.1 uncultured Flavobacteriaceae bacterium
TAATTTTAAAATACTGGAATTATTAGTGTTGCGTAAATTGTTTAAGTTTGGTTTTCCTTGGGCTTTACAGATGTTTTTTGAGGTTGCTATTTTTAGAGCTGCAATATGGCTCAGTGGTGTATTGGGCAAAAATGCTCAGGCTGCCAATCAAATTGCATTGAACTTAAGTAGTATGACTTTTATGGTCGGCATGGGTTTAAGTGTTGCTGCAATGGTTAGGGTAGGTAACCAGAAAGGATTGCAAAATTTTAGTGAACTGCGACGTATTGCGCAATCCATTTTCTTTCTTACTTTTTTGTTAGAGGTAGTATTTGCTACCCTATTTTTAGTTGGTAGGCATTGGCTTCCCACCATTTATTTGGATGTAGACGATTTAGCGAACCAAGTTGATAATACAGAGGTAATTATATTGGCAGCAAAACTGTTATTGGTTGCAGCTATATTTCAAATTTCTGATGGAATCCAAGTGGTCGTATTAGGGGCTTTAAGAGGGCTTCAAGATGTTAAAATTCCAACCCTTATTACTTTTGTGGCCTACTGGCTGATTGGTTTTCCTGCAAGTTATTATTTAGGATTATATACAGAATACAAAAGCACAGGAATCTGGATTGGATTGCTTTTAGGGCTTACGGCATCAGCGGTAATGTTGTATATTCGATTTAATTATTTGACGAAAAGATTGATTTTGAAATCAAATAAAATATCAGACTAAAAAAATAGGGTTAAGAATAACAAATCGCTAGTTTGAAATTTACTTAAACCTATTTTGAATAAATAGAAATTAGAATCAATGGAACTACCCAAATTTTTACTTGGTGACAATACAGACTATCCAGATGGTATTTTTGTAATACATACTGAATTTCCAAGGTTTATTATCAATTTAGAAAATGATGAAGTGGAATGGTTGGAAGAATTTGATAAAGAAGACCAAGTAGAACTCGAAGCCGAAACAGAAAACATGATTGAAGCGGCAACAGCTTTTTATGATCGTGAAGTTGCTAGATATGAAGAATAATTCATGCTGGAAGAACTAATACAACTTGATAAAACGTTTTTTCTTTATTTAAACGGACTGGGAACGGATACCTGGGATGGATTTTGGATGTATTTATCCAAAACCTTGAGTTTTGTAACCATACCCATTTTTACCTTATTACTATTGCTTTCTTACAAAGTGTATGGTTTAAAAAAAACAGGGGTGTTGCTCGTGACCATTGCACTTTTGATTACATGTACGGACCAACTGTCAAATTTTTTTAAATATGGTATCGGTAGGTTGAGACCCTGTTATGATGAAGATGTTATGACCGTGATGCGGTTGGTCAAAGGATATTGTGGTGGTAAATACAGTTATTTTTCGGCACATGCAGGCAATTCTTGTGCCTTGGCCTCTTTCTTTGCCATCCTTTTAAAAAAGAATTATAAATCTGTTGCATTTTTTATAATCGTATGGGCATTGTTGGTAGGCTATAGCCGGATTTATATAGGTGTGCATTTTCCATTAGATGTAATGACCGGTCTCCTAATTGGATTCTTTTTTGGATGGTTATTTACCAAATTATTTTTATTTGCATCGCTTAAATTAAGGATATGATTTCCACTGCTAGATATTGGTTCTTAATTGCTTTGATTATTCTGGTATATATCGCCGGAATGTTTGTTACGCTTTTTGAAAACGACTCTGCACAGTTCGCTGTAATGGCCATGCGTATGGTTCAAGAAAATGATTTTTTAAGCCTTTTTAAAGGGCCTAAGGAATATTTAGATAAGCCACATATGCACTATTGGCTGGCAGCATTATCTTTTAAAGTTTTTGGCATACATGATTGGGCGTATCGAATTCCGGGCTTTCTTGCCACACTTTTGGGGGCTTATAGTTGTTTTGGTTTAGGAAGGCTTCTTTACAATACGGACATTGGAAAATTTGCAGCGCTTATTTTTATGACTTGTCAGACCATTGTTCTTTCCGTCATTGACGTGCGAACGGATGCAGTACTCACAGGATTTACCATTTTTTCGATATGGCAACTGGTAGCTTATATTGAAAAGAGTAGTCTAAAGTATATTATGTTGGGCGCTTTTGGAGCCGGAATTGCTTTCTCAACAAAAGGTCAAATTGCGTTGTTGGTTATTGGTATATGTATTTTATGTCACATGGCGTATACCCGAAAATGGAAGCAATTTTTGAGTTGGAAAGTTGTCGTTGCTATTCTGGTTTTTACATTGACCATCTCCCCAATGTTATATGCGTATTATGTGCAATTTGACTTGCATCCTGAGAAGGTCATAAGGGGCAGAAATAATAGAAGTGGAATCTTTTTTATTTTTTGGGAACAGAGTTTTGAAAGGTTAAGCGGTGAGGGCATAGGAAAAAACAGTAGTGATTACTTCTTCTTTTTCCATACCTTTTTATGGATATTTTTACCATGGACGGCTATGGCCGTAATAGGCTATTGGTGGCGTATTAAGACCTTTGTTAAGCTAAAATTCAGGTATAACCCAAACTATGAATTTTTAACGCTGGGAGGCATTACCATAATTTTTTTCATCGTCAGTTTTGCGCAATTTAAATTACCGCATTATATGAACATTATGATGCCGCTATACGCTATTTTAACGGCTTCTTATCTTCATAGTCTATATCGCTTTACCAAAGAGAAAGAAATCAAAATACTATTGGGAATCCAGTATTTTATTTTAAGTCTAGTTTTTATTTTATCGGTTTTAATATGTTTTTATGTCTTTAAATTTGAGCATTGGTATAGCTATGCTCTTTTGGTGGCTCTTTTGCTGGTCATTGCGTTTTTCTGTTTAAAACGGGAGGCACCATACATGCGAATTATTACCTTATCCGTTTACAGTTCTTTATTGCTGAACGGGGTTTTGAATACTCAGTTTTATCCTTCATTGTTAAAATATCAAGGTGGGTCAAATATGGCAGAAAAGGTCAAGGAACATCATATTGATGTCAATGCTATTTATAAATTCTCTGAACATCATAGTTGGGCGCTTGACTTTTATAATAAACAACCAGTTAAGATAGCCTCCTTAACAGTACTTACCAATAAAAAAGATATTTGGGTGTACGTAGATAATAACGGTCTTGAAGAATTAAAACATGCGGGTTTTGATTGGGACAAACAGCTCACCGTTGATCAATTTAGAATAACGCGGCTACAATTGAAGTTTTTAGAACCTTCGACTAGAACTAAAAAACTAAATAAAATGCATTTAGTGCATATTTATTAGTGCTCCAAAATCTCAAGCTTGGGTTTTTTAAAATGATAGTATATCCCAAAAAGGGATACCACTGCAGTAATCAAAAAGAAAGCTACGCTTATGGCAATGGAAGTTTCTGTTTCTAGGTTCAGCCATTGGGAACCATATAAAAAAGTTACTTCTCGGCTGCCAATCCCTCCAATGGTTAATGGTACCACGGAGACGATAGACGAAATTAAAAACACAAAAAGATAAGCGATTTCATTAAAAGTGATGGAAAGTGCTTTTAAGATAGCAACTACTGCGAAAAGCTGTGTCAATTGTAGTAGTGATGAATAGGCGAAAGAACCCCAAAATACAGGAAGTACAAAAGAAAATAATATTTTATGAAGTAGCCAAAATACTACTGTACTGACTGGAATAGCCAACCAAAAAAGGGCTATAAATGGTTCTAGAACTTCATTTTTAAGAATGATGGCCAAAATACAGGCATAGATAAAAATTAACAACAACCCACTTAAGCGGTCCAATAGTAAAACAGAGACCACTCGTTTTGTTCCAGATTGAAATTTTTTCTGAATAATATATCCTTTATAAGCGTCACCGCCAATACCACCCGGTAAAAATAGGTTGTAGAACATACCCAGCAGGTATAGTTTTAGATTGCTTACTTGGGTCAATTTCACATCAATAGCATGGAAATATAAGTTTAAGCGTAAAGAATTCAATACTTTGGAGACAGCGAACAATAACAAAGCAAGAATAAGGTAAAGGTAGTCCGCTTGCTTTAACACGTTCAGAACGTCACCAAAATTAATTTTGGTGAAAATGAAATAGAGTAGTGCTGCGCTAACAACAACTTTTACAATGGTGGTTAAAAGTTTACGCTTCTTTTCCGTCACCTATAGTAATTTTCTTGATTCTGTAGGGGCGTTTTGACTGTGATTCGTAGTAAGTTCGAATTAAGAGTTCCATTACGATGCCTATGGTAAACAATTGGATACCTCCTAAGATAAACATCATTCCAAAGATCAACAGGGGTCTAGTTCCAATATCTTGTCCAAAGCCAAATTTTACAATGAGCAAATACATTTCAATGAACATGCCTAAAATGATGAGCAATACCCCTATGATACCGAATAGGTGTATGGGGCGTTGAAAATATTTACGAATAAAGAGCAATAGCATCATATCTGCCACTACTTTAAAAACCCTCTCCAATCCATACTTTGAAACTCCAGCGTTTCTCGCGTGATGTTTTACGGGTACCTGTTTAATTTGTGCACCTTCTAAAAAGGCCAAAAGCGTTATAAAACGGTGCATTTCGCCATAAAGGTTCAAATCTTTTGCAATGTCTTTGGTGAAAACTTTTAAGGCGCAACCATTATCTTTTATATCTAATTTAGTGACTCTTCTAACTAGAAAATTGGCGATTTTTGAAGGAATCTTTTTTACTAAAGAATCTTTTCTTTTTTGACGGATTCCGGTAATTAAGTCATATTCCTCCGTAATGGCGAATTCCAGCATTTGGGGAATGTCAGACGGGTCATTTTGTAAATCACCATCCATGGTGATAATAAAATCACCCTTCGCATAATCAATACCTGCCGCTAAGGCCAAACTTTGGCCGTAGTTCTTTTTAAGTTCAATCAAATGCACTTTATCATCATCCATTTCTTTAACCACTTTTCTGGTGTTATCCGTAGAAAAGTCATCAACGTAAATGATTTGATAGTTATACCCTTCAAGGCTTTCGTGAATTTTTTGGGTAAGCAGAACAGCGTTGTCCTGCTCGTTATAAAAAGGTACTACAATGGATAAAAAAGAATCTGTAACTATCTGCATACTGCTGCTGTAAATCAGCGCAAATTTAAGGTTTTTAATCTAGTTGCTTTGGTGTCGTATTCACCAGTTTTTTTGCTGCTGCAAACGGGGATATTTCATTGGCCTGCACCTTGATGAGCAATTCTTGTAGTTTTTCTTTGGTGGCTTTATTTTGGTAAAAGTGATGTTTTAGCTGTGCATCTACGGCCTGTAAAAACCAATTTTTATTCTGTTCTTGCCGATTTTTATCAAAGTAAGTATTCTTAACAGTAAGCTCAGTAAAGTTTTTAATCATATCCCAAATAGCGGAGATCCCCTTGTTTTCAAGCGCTGAACAGCTCAACACTTTAGGGCTCCAGTCATTTGGTTTTGGTGGGTACAAATGTAGGGCTCTATTAAATTCGGTTTGTGCCAGTTTTACATTTTTTAAATTCGTTCCATCTGCTTTATTGATGACAACGGCATCCGCCATCTCCATAATGCCACGTTTAATACCTTGGAGTTCGTCACCGGCACCAGCTAGTTTAAGCAAAAGGAAAAAATCGACCATGCTGTGCACAGCCGTTTCACTTTGGCCGACACCCACGGTTTCTATTAAGATGATATTGTAACCGGCAGCTTCACAAAGTATGACGGTTTCACGGGTTTTTCGGGTAACTCCACCAAGGGATTCGCTAGCAGGAGAAGGTCGTATAAAAGCCTTTGGGTCCTTGGCCAGCGTTTCCATTCGGGTTTTGTCACCTAGTATACTTCCTTTGGTAAAAGAGCTTGAAGGGTCCACGGCCAATACCGCTACTTTTTTGCCAAGTTGTGTTAAATGCGTTCCAAAAGCTTCAATAAAAGTGCTTTTACCAACGCCCGGGACGCCTGTGATACCAATTCGTATGCTTTCTGTTTTGGTTTGAAGACAACGATTGATAAGTGCTTCACCTTTTTCAAAATGAGAAGCTTTGGTACTTTCAATCAGCGTTATCGCTCTGGCTAAAGAAGCTTTGTCCCCATTAAGAATACCGCTTAAAAGCGCTTCGTTTGAAGGTTCTTGCTTTCTTAATAGCTTGACTTTATCAGCCAATTGACTTGATATGGTTTTATCTTTTTTCAAATGGGAATAATACTACTAAGTTAAACTTTTCATAGGTATCTGATGCCTTCCGCTGCAGGTCAGCTCTAATTTACCATTAGGATTTCGTCTGGTTTAACACCTTGTGCGTTCCATTTCACATAAATTTAATAGAAATAGGGGTTGCTATGCAAAGACATTTGCTAACTTTTGTATAAAATACGATAAAGATGAAAACACTATTTGACGCAAAAGCAACTAATACTGGTGGTAGAGCGGGTCATGTACAAAGCCAAGACGGAACGATTGATTTTAATATAGAAATGCCTACTGGTAAAGGTAAATCTGATAGCAGTACCACAAATCCTGAAGAGTTGTTTGCAGCTGCTTATGCTACTTGTTTTGCTGGGGCAATACAACATGTAGCGCAAATTCATGGAATTACAGATTTAGGGGATTTTAATGTAAGTGCCACAATTTCATTTAATAAAGATGAAGACGGCTTCTTTTTAGAAGCGGTTCTAGATTCTTATTTACCAACGGTAACGAAAGAAATAGGGGAGCAATTGATCAATGACGCTCATGAAATTTGTCCTTACAGTAACGCAACAAGAGATAACATTACCGTTCATTTAAATTTATTGTTAGATGATTAGGTTGTTGTAATTCAGTTATTTAAAATCCTGTTGGTTAACTTCAACAGGATTTTTTATTTGAAAAATATCCCTTTTTTGCCACATCAACTATTTTCATTCGTCTTTTAAGACAACAACTAAAAACAACACCAAAACTGACCATGTTGCATTTAGAATTGGTAGAACAATGCAAAGCAAACAACCGTAAGGCGCAATTAAAGCTATACAGGCAATATTGCGATGGTATGTTTTGCGTTGCGATGCGATTTTTGAAAAATGCTGATGATGCTGAAGATGTGTTACAAGAATCTTTTATAAAAGCCTTTCAGAAAATAGAGCAATACCAAGGTGAGGTAACTTTTGGGGCTTGGTTAAAACGAATTGTAGTAAACCGTAGTATTGATTTTTTAAAATCGAAACGTGAGCGAACAGTGGAGTTGGATGAGGGCTATATGCATGTGGCAGATGATGATAATTGGGACGTGGAAGAGGGACTGGCTTTAGAGGATATTAAAAATGCAATCGAAACCCTATCGGAAAAGTATAAATATGTGGTACAGCTCTTTCTAGTAGAAGGGTATGACCATGGTGAAATAGCAGCAATTTTGGATATTTCTGAAACAGCTTCTAGAACACGATTATTAAGGGGAAAGGGACAATTAAAAGCAGTACTTAAAGATTTAAAAAATGGCACAGGATCTTAGAAAGTTATTTAA
Source organism: uncultured Flavobacteriaceae bacterium (assembly GCA_964353095.1). GTDB lineage: Bacteria > Bacteroidota > Bacteroidia > Flavobacteriales > Flavobacteriaceae > Croceitalea. Next base: position 7,458 of record CAYGUO010000097.1, read on the forward strand.
AGAACAACGTGAAAACGAAAAATTTTCACTGAAAGAAGCACATGAAGCCCGGTTTTTAAAACGGTTGGAAGAAGAACTGCCCGTTCCTAAAAAAACAAATACGCATCACTGGCTAAAGATTGCAGCATCCATAGCGGTATTGCTAACTATTGGAGGTTATTTTCTCTCAAAGCAAAATGCCAAAAGTGACGGTATTCCAACAAAAGTAGTAGAAAGGGGTACGGTAGCTAAAACAAAAAAATCGATTTCATTTGGTGATTTATCCCCCGAAATGAAAAAGGTAGAGGAGTATTATGTGGCGAATATCAATTATGAACTTTCAAGGTTGGAAGTATCGGACGAGAATAAAGAAATCATTGATGGTTTTTTAGCTCGTCTAGAGGACTTGAATATTGCCTATCAAGATTTGAACAAGGAGTTGAACGAAATAGGGCCTAACGATCAAACCATAGAAGCAGCAATCAATAATCTTCAACTACGCTTACAGTTATTGCAAAAATTAAAATCAACGTTAAATCAATTAAAATCATCAAAAAATGAACAAGAATCGACAAATACTATTTAAATCGGCAGTCGTTGCGCTATGCGCCATTACCGGATTAGCTGCGCAATCAGAATCAAAAACGTACACTGAAACCTTTAAAGTAAGTGATGATGCAGTACTCGAAATCAATACTACGCATACCGATATTGAATTTGAAACTTGGGATAAAAATCAAGTTGAGATCACTGCAACAGTAACCTTGGAAGGAGCAAGTGATGAAGAGGCTATAGCTTATTTTAAGAACGAACCTTTTAAAATATTAGGTAATAGTAAAGAAATTGAGGTACGTACTTCCGGAAGAAATTCAGCATTATTTTCCTTTGATGACGGAGATTGGGATATAGAGCGTTTCTCATCGGGAATAGAGCCTTTGTTCTTAGATTTAGAGATTCCTGAATTACCTGAAGTTCCCGAATGGCCAGAAATGGTTGGTGTTCCTCCCTTACCTCCAATGAATTTCAAACCCTTTGATTATGATGCTTACAAAAAGGATGGTGAGAAGTATTTAAAAGAATGGACAAAAGAGTTTCAAAAGAATTTTGACGAAGAACACAAAGAAAGGTTTGAAGTATGGGGCAAAGAATATGAAGAACAAGCTAAAGAAAGATCTAAACGCTTAGAAAAAAGAACGGAGAAAAGAGCAAAGGAGATGGAAGAGCGTGCTGCAGAAAGAGCGGAGAAAATGCAGGAGCGTGCCGAACTAATGGAAGAAAGAAGAGAAGTGACGGAAGAGAAAAGAGAAGAATTACGTAAAAGAGCTCATGAACGAAGGAACTTCTTTATCTCTAGGGATAGTGATCAAGATCAACCAAATATTTTCTACTTTTCTTCGGATGGAGCTGCTAAAAAGTATAAGGTGAAAAAAACCATCAAGGTGAAGATGCCAAAGTCTACACGGTTAAAAATGAATGTGAGGCACGGAGAGGTGAAATTGGCGACAACCACTAAAAATATCAATGCAAGCTTGCGCTACGCAAGCTTGCTTGCTTCAACCATTGATGGCAAACAAACGAATATTAGAGCAGCGTATACTCCAGTAATCGTTCAAAAATGGAATTACGGGCAGTTAAAGGCTGATTATGCAGAGCATGTGAGTTTAAAAGAAGTAGTTGACCTTAGATTGAGTGCCACTTCTTCAAATATTGTAATTGACCGTTTAAATAGTAGCGCCATGATTGTGAATGATTTTGGCGAATTGGTAATAAATTCTGTTTCCAATAATTTTACTGATTTAGATGTATCAGTTCAAAATGGGGAGTTTAGATGCAAAATGCCAGCCGGTGCTGTTTCCCTTTATCTAAATGACACCAAATCCAACATTACGTATCCTGCAAGTTTATTAATGACCAAAACCGAAAATTTTCAAAATGTGATTCATAAAGGTTGCAAATCAAACAAGGATTCGGGTAAATTGATTACAGTCAATTCTAAGTATAGTGAAGTGGTTTTAGAAAACTAATTTTATGTTTCCTATCCTCTCAAATCAAGCTTTTTACTACCTACCTTTAATGCGATTCTTCTTTTAAAAACGATTTAAAATTCTCTTTAAATCGATTTAGCCTTGGTACCGAAACAGCCCGAACGTATGATTGATTCGGATTTTTTCTTTCAAAATCTTGATGGTATTCTTCTGCTTTCCAAAATTTATCGAAGGCGACTATTTGTGTTACAATAGGCTCAGGATAAACACTTTTTGATTCAAGTAAGACTACATAATCTTTAATGATTTTTGCTTCTTCATCATTTTTATAAAAAGCAATAGAACGATATTGGGCACCCCTATCCGGTCCTTGCCTGTTAAATGATGTTGGGTCATGCGAACCAAAAAATACTTGAACCAGTTTTTGAAATGAAATAACTTCTGGGTCATAGTACACTTCTACCGCTTCTGCGTGTCCAGTTCTACCATAGGCTACTTGTTCATAAGTTGGGTTTTGTTCTTCACCGCCAGAGTATCCTGAAACAACTTCTTTAACGCCTTTAACGCTTTCAAAAATAGCTTCAACACACCAAAAACAACCGCTGGCAAAATATGCGGTTTCGTATTGCTGTAATTCTTCTTCGGACAATATTGTTTTTTCTGCAATAGTGGTTTCCAAGAGGGGACCATCGTTGGATTTTACTTTTGCTTGACAGCTTAATACTAATAATGCGATTGGAATTATAAGGGTATTTCTAATTATCTTCATCTTAGTTTTTTCTTTTAGTTGCAATAATATGGTAACTATTACAAGTAGAAAGTTAAAAATTGTTAAGCTATAACCCATATGACTCATTTGAAATCTGTTTTGCAGACGATTCATCATCAACCTTTTTCTATTTTAGATACCGAAATTCCGGTTTCAAGTTATCATCCCGTAGACTTGTCAATCACAAATGCTGAACTTAATTCAATTGATATTACTAACCCAACAGCATGTCAACGCTATATTGAAACTGTATTGGCACGAACTAATGGACTTGTGGCCTACGGTGGTTATCAAGAAAAGAGGAACCTGTATGCAAATGCGGATAGATTTTTGGAGGGAGAAGCTAGAGATATTCATTTGGGTATTGATTTTTGGTGTAAGGCAGGTACAAAAGTGATGACACCGCTACAAGGTAAAGTACATAGTTTTAAAAATAATTCGGATAGGGGTAATTATGGGCCAACCATTATTTTGGAACATCTTATCAACGAGGATAGGTTTTATTCCCTCTATGGTCACTTATCCGTAGCATCTTTAGAGGACTTATATATAGGAAAACCATTTGAACAAGGACAGGTCTTAGGGTATTTAGGAGACACTCCTATTAACGTAAACTATGCTCCCCATCTTCATTTTCAATTAATCATTGCTATTCAATATTTTCAAGGGGATTACCCTGGTGTTTGTAATGCACAAGATTTAAAGTTCTATCAAGGCAACTGCCCAGATCCAAATCTTCTCTTAGGGTTTTAGAAGTAAAATATCGATAAAGTACACTTCAATTCGGTGTGCTGTACATGGTATCTAAAACCGTTATCGATGGTTTTTTACACTTTATCCAAACTTGTGTTTTTAAACGGGTAAATCTTGTTGAAAAACGAGTTATCTCGCCACTGTATTGACCTCAGGGTACATTTACAACGTAAAACAACCCAAGTCATGAAAGTCATTTTAACCTTTATCGCAGTAAGTTTTTTCACTACAACAGCTTTTACACAAAACACTTCAGAAGAAGTTAAAGTGGAAACTACAACTGTTTCTGTTGAATTGAAAACTGCTGATCAGGTTGTAAAAGAAACTAAAAATGAGACTGAGGTTGCTAGACTTTACATGTTCAAAAATTCTAGAATAAAAAAGGAACTTGCCTTTAGAACAAAAAGAAACAAATCAAAATTAGCTTAACTATGTTAGAAACCATAATAGTACCCATCACATTCGTATTAAGTCTAACTTTTGTTTGTGCCTCAATGCTTCTTTCATTGAAGACTGCCAAGATCAGAACTAAATAGCAAGAAGTTCCCTAAGCTGATTTCTACTCATTATCGATAAAGTGCACTACTAATCGGTGTGCTGTT
>CAYGUO010000098.1:0-11415 GCA_964353095.1 uncultured Flavobacteriaceae bacterium
AACCAGGGACACATGGATTTTCAGTCCATTGCTCTACCAACTGAGCTAAGGCACCGTGCTTGTGAAAGCGGCTGCAAATATAATTTCAAATTTAAGATTTACCAATAAAAAAGCGAAAAATCAATGGTATTCTTTTAGATACTGCCTATGCGAAGTATTTACATAAGAAGAATTAGCTATTTCCAACAAACAAAATATACCATTTACACGCTTTTTTATGCCAATTATGAATATGTGCCTAGAGTAAAAAGCAAGATTAAATACTTTTAAGGAAGAATCAAAAACCACTCCAGAAAATGAACACTCTTGACAAAAAACTAGGTTACTTATTTTGGTACTTTACCGTTTTAGTATCTGTGGCACTATTATTAAATAGCCTTATCAGTTATTTTAATTAATTGGTTTTACCAAACAGATTTTATTTGTTGAATTATAGTATCCTTTAGCCTAATCGTATCCTTACCAGTATTCTGAACAATTAAATCAGTATAAAATTCTTTCGGAAAAACTTGTTGTGTCATCACATACTGCCCCTTATTGATAAAAACCTCAATAGAAGACCAGTCCAGAAAAATACGAACTTCAATTTCTCCCTCTGGCAAGTTATCCATTGGCATCTTATGAATTACATTTCCAAAATCTTCTTGGAAATCAACTTTACCCGATTTTGTTCTGTCGAGGAACACCTGCTTTTTTGAGGCATCAAACATTAGCTTTAACTCATCACCAACCTTATTTCCCAAAGTCAATTGAAAATCCCTAGCAGAAGTGGTAAACTTAATTTCACTCTGACTTAAATTATTGGTCTCAAAAACAGTGGATTGTTCAGACTCCAATTCAAGCGTTCCTGCTTTGCTTGTTTCAGCCAAACTAGCTATAGTATTTAAAGGGTAATTTTTTAGAACAAGCTCACCTGAAATGCTGTGTAAGGTTAAATTTCTAGGCAAGGTCATGGCACTTCTCCATTTCTCCGTCGGTGTGTCTCGAGCATAATTCCAATTACTCATCCATCCAATAAAAATTCTTTCGTCATTTGGAGTATTGTTATACGTTACTCCAGCATAGTTATCAGTACCCCAATCGAGCCATTTTACTTCATCATGTTCAGCAGTAAAGCTTGTACCGTCAAAATCACCAATAAAATATTGAGTGCCACTACCTCCGTTAGGCGCCCCAGGATTAATACTAATAATAAGCACCCATTTTTCCTCATCTGTACCTTCTACTTTTAATGGAAACAAATCCGGACATTCCCATACTCCGCCATGCGCACCATTATCCACTCCGAAATCACTAATATGGACCCATTCTTTCAAATTAGTAGACCTGTAGAATTTAGCGTGGTCACCGGCCACTAAAGCCAATATCCAGCTTTCCGTTTGATCATGCCAGAAAACCTTAGGGTCTCTAAAATCACGAATGCCTTCATTACCAATCACAGGATTGCCTTCATATTTCACCCAAGTATCACCATTATCAAGACTGTAAGCTATTCCCTGCGTTTGAAAGTCATCACGACCTGCTTTCTCACCTTCCATTAAGTGATAGGTATAAATGGCTACTAATGGTGTTTTTCCGTTCTCACCAAAACCACTGGTATTCTTTTTGTCCACCACAGCGCTACCAGAGAAAATCAAACCATGTTCATCAGGGTATAAGGCAATAGGTTTATGCTGCCAGTGCATCATATCTTTACTAGTAGCATGACCCCAATGCATTGGCCCCCAAACAATATCGTCAGGATAATATTGATAAAACAAATGATAGATTCCTTCGTTAAAAACTAGACCGTTAGGGTCGTTCATCCAACTTTTTGGAGGCGAAAAATGATATTGGGGGCGGTAAGGTTCTTGATAGACCAGAATATCATTTTCGGTATTGACTTTTGTTTGCTCCACCTTTTTTTTACAAGAAAACAACAGAGTGGCAAACACTAGAAAGCAGATAGCTTTTTTCATATTATCGATATATTCAACCATGAATATACATAGAATTTTATTTTAAAAAATTCATTGTCGTATCTTCGTTTTTTAATTTTTAGAACATGCGATTTTTATTGGCAACCCTATTTACGGTTTGTTTTTCATCCTACTTACCGGCACAATCTTCCATAGCGGCGACCCTAGAAAAATTCAATAAAAACACCGTTGCCTATATTTCTGTTGATGAACTTAAAGTGGACACCACATCAGTATTGTTAGACACCCGAAAAAGGGAAGAATACCAGGTAAGCCACCTTGAAAATGCCTTTTGGGTTGGTCATAAATCATTTGAAATAAATGAAGTACAAGAAAAGTATCCTAAAAAAGATACCCCTATAGTGGTCTATTGCTCAATTGGAGTGAGATCTGAAACTATTGGGGAAAAATTGCTGAAAGCAGGTTACACCAATGTCAAAAACCTATATGGCGGAATTTTTGAATGGAAGAATGAAGAAAATCCTGTTTTTGATTCTAGTGGAAATGCCACTGATAAAATTCACGCTTTCAGTAAGCATTGGGGCAAATTGTTGACCAATGGTGATAAAATATACACAGCCAAATCAAAAAATATTGAAAAATAACACCTCTAACCTACTTCTTATTTTCACTAGAAATCCGGAATTGGGAAAATGTAAAACACGCCTAGCGGCTACAATCGGAAATGAAGCAGCCCTTGATATCTATTCTTTTTTACTGGAACATACCGTAAAAATAACGAAGCAGTCAAACGCCGTAAAACTGGTTTACTATTCCGAAGATATTTGGGAAGATGATGTTTGGGATAAAACAATTTTCACCAAAAGATTACAACAAGGTATTGATTTGGGTGAACGCATGTTAAATGCTTTTAAAGATGGATTCAAAAGTGGTTTTGAAAAAATAATCATAATCGGAAGTGATATGTACGACCTTGCTCAAAACGATTTAGATGAAGCCTTTGAAAAGCTTGATGATTCTGACTATGTGGTCGGTCCGGCTGAAGACGGGGGTTACTATCTTTTAGGAATGAAAAAACTAAATGAAGCACTATTTAGCGACAAAGTCTGGGGTACCGGTAATGTTCTAAAAGACACTTTAAAAAATCTTACCAACGAAAAATACGCTCTTTTAGAGGAGCGCAATGACGTAGATCTTTATGAAGATATTATGGATGTTCCTGCCTTTCAACCTTTTCTAAAACAAGTTAAAAAATGACCCAAAAACAACTAGATGAATCCGTAGCCTATTTAAATAGTAAAGGATTTGAAGCACCAGAAATAGGCATTGTACTTGGCACAGGCCTTGGACAATTGGTTAACGAAATTGAAGACCTTTTAGAGGCCCATTATCACAATATTCCATATTTTCCGTTGGCCACGGTAGAATTCCATACGGGCAAATTATTGTATGGTAAAATTGGTGACAAAACAGTGGTTGTAATGCAAGGGCGTTTTCACCTTTACGAAGGCTATGAATTTTCAGAGGTCACCTATCCTATTCGTGTGATGCATCAATTAGGAATCAAAAAACTCTTTATTTCAAATGCAGCAGGAGCTATAAACCTCAACTTCAAAAAAGGTGATATCATGCTTATTGAAGACCATATCAATCTTCAGGGTGGATCTCCTTTGGCTTTTAAAAATGTTGGCGAATTTGGTGATCGCTTTGTTGATATGGGTGAACCCTATGACCTTGATATGAGAGGCAAAATGGAAGAAATAGCCACTAAAGAAGGTATCGCCCTGAAAAAAGGTGTGTATGCTTCCGTTGTAGGACCTCAACTGGAGACTAAAGCCGAGTATCGAATGCTAAAAATTTTAGGTGCAGATGCCGTGGGCATGAGCACGGTACCCGAAGTCATTGTTGCCAATCATCTAAGACTTCCCATTACCGCAGTATCGGTACTGACCGATGAATGTGACCCTGACAACCTGCAGCCGGTAAACATTCAAGAAATCATTGAAATAGCGGGCAAAACAGAACCTAAAATGATAAAATTATTTAAAGAATTGATAAAAGTATTGTAAGTATTTCAAATCCGTTTCAACTATACTAATATCAAGTAAGCTTAAAATGAACGGTATCCACTATCCTAAAATCAGTATTATCATCCCCGTTTTAAACGAAGCGGATACCATTGCTTCGCTACTGAAACATATCTCGGCTAATAGCACAACATGCAACCTTCAAGAGCTAATCGTGGTAGATGGAGGCAGTGAAGACAATACGGCAGAAATTGCTAAAAACTGCTCGGCAACTGTTATCACATCAAAAAAAGGGAGGGCACGACAGATGAATACGGGAGCTCATTACGCTTCTGGACAAATTTTATATTTTTTGCATGCGGACACCCTTCCTCCCAAAGATTTTGACAAACACATACTAGGGGCTGTAGCCAAAGGAGCCGAAGTCGGATGTTTTAGAATGAAATTTGACTCGGATAGCTTGTTTCTTCGTTCTTTCGCTTATTTATCTCGAATTAACCATACCTTATGTAGAGGTGGAGATCAATCGCTATTTATCACTAAAGCTATTTTTGAAAAAGAAAATGGTTTTGATGAGCATTATCTAATTTATGAGGATAGTGAATTTATAGGGCGATTATATAAAACCCGAGAGTTTTTTGTACTACCTCAAAAGGTCATTACCTCTGCCCGAAAATATCGCCAAATAGGCATATTTAAAGTTCAGTTTCATTTTGCCATGATTCATTTAAAAAATTATCTAGGCATACCACCGGAAGAGCTCTACAACTATTACAAAAAGCACCTACTTTAAACCGTGCGATAATATAGATTATTTTCCCTCAAAATCGAGCAATACACCCTCTGCAATCCATTTTGCCAAAGCCTGACGATTATCTGGATCTAATATGCGCTTTTGGTCTTGTTTATTGCGAATGTTTCCTATTTCTATATAGGCCACAGCCGGTAGTGTATTCTTAATCATGTATAAATTGGTTCTTTCAGCAACCGTTCCATGATACCCACGGTTGGGCTGAAACTTAGCATACTTTTTCACAAAGGTTTGGTGAATACTTTCGGCCAAACGCTTGCCGTTCTTGCTTTTTTTGTGATGGTAGAAAAACACGTCAATGTTGGTGCCTTTGCTGCGACTGTCCACATGAGTGACCAATAACCGCTGGTATTGACCTCTATTATTTTTGTAGAGTTCATTCACCTTTTCAACCCTTTGTTTCAGTCTTTTTAGTTGATTCAATGGAATTACAAGATTTGAAAGTACCACTTCATCAGTATCAAGTTCTAGTATCCTATCATCTCGAATACCATCGTTCTCATCTTGAACTATCAAAAAAATTGAAGCCCCATGTGAAATCAATTCTCTGGCAAGACGCAGGGTGATATCATAAGCGTACTCATCTTCGGCAATTATGGTCTTGTTATAATTCTCAATTGCCCCTGGGTCAGGCCCACCATGACCAGAGACTAAATAATAAACAGCTCCGGAAAGCCTATTGCTTAACGAATCAACCTTTGAAAATTCATCTCCAAAAATAGGATAGGTTTTAAAATTTTCTTTGTTTGAAATCGTGTCTTTAGCGACAACAGCAATCTTGGGCAAATAATAAGATTTTCCCTTTACAAGAGCTTCTTCTTTTAAGCTTTCTTTATTAATCTCAATAAATGAATTGTAATATTTAGTGGGGTTTATATTGTTCTTGCGCAATAGTGAGTAAATGCCATCACCTTGTTCAGCAATAACTACGGTCAAACTATCTTGACCGCTTGTCTTCAAGAATGCAAGAACCAAAATGAATAGAAAACGTTTGATATTCAAAGTATTTTGACCAAAAATACAAATATCAAAAAACCCCTGACTTAAATGGTCAAGGGTTTACATCGGGGGAATCATAAAAAATAGGTTAATCATCTATGGACAATTCTGCATAATCGTTTAAAACAGCGTTGGCAATCATATCGGAAAACTGCTTTTCATCGTTATTCAATGATATTCTTTCTTCAACACTTGGTGCCTTAGGATTACCGATATCAATTAGCGAAATTGCCGGAAGTGTATTTTTTGCTAAGTAAAGGTTAACAGTATTGGAAAATACTTCCGTATCATCTTTCTGCTGCTTTGCAATACTATTTTGATTAAAAATCGCTTGAATATTCTGTGCAAAACGTTCGCCTTGTAAGCTGTTATCATGATGGTATACTGAAACATCAAAATAGGCACTACTGGTAACGCTTTCGTTCAAATTAATAATCAATAACCTTTGATACTTACCAATATTTTTTAAGTACCGGGTATTTATAGCATCAACATAAGCGTTTATTTGACTAATATCAGCCATAGGGTTTTCAACATTCTCAATATTATGCTGTGTTAATACTTTAGGCTTGATTTCAACATTATTTTGATTATCGATGAAATAAACCTTCGCACCGTTCACCATAAGCTCTTCGGCTAGCTGTTGAATAATATGGTTTCTTAAATTAATGACCTTATTTGTCCCTGGTTTAGCAGCTTGGCCAGCCAACAAGTAAATAACAGCATTTTTAAGACGGTCACTTTTTGGGGATATTTGCCCTAGTTCCTTGTCAAAAAGAGGCGCTTCCGCATTAGTTCCAATTTTAAGAGCTTTATTCTTAAAAGAATCTGGAACATTGGGAATTAAGTATGCACGACCTCGTTGAAGTTCACTGCCGTTTTTAATTCGCGCTTCATTCAACTCAATGAATTCTGCATAATATTTTATTGGGTCTAAGCCCTGCTTTCTAAGAATGGAATAAATACCATCACCATCTTCGGCTTTAACGCTGTAAGCATTATTATTTTGCGCAAACAAACAATAACTAAAAATAAGACATATAGTAAAGAGAAAAGCATTTTTCATAGTAGACATCGCTTGAAACTATAGCAAATATAACATCTTGTCGATGAAATGCAAAAAAATCCGATGAAATGCAAAAATTCTTTTTAGAAAGCTAAGAATTGGTCTTTAGAATCACCCAGGATACTTATTAAAACTACATCCTTATTTAGAGACGACTACTCTTCTATATTCAACTCCGCATAGTCATTTACCACACCTTTAGCCAACCAGTTGGTAAACGTTTTTTTATCCGAATAAATCGAAATTTTCTTCTGAGGTTGTTTCTTGGTATTGTTGGAAATATCAATAACCGAAATTGCCGGCAATATATTTTTGGCCAAGTAAATATCTTTATCGTCTTCAAAGGTTTCAGAAAAATTGTTACGAGAGCCTTTGGCTTTACTATTTATTTTAAACACAGACTTTATATTGTCCGCAAATTTTTGACCTTCCTCGCTTCTGCCGTGATGCGATATTGCCACATTAAGGCTTTTATTATTAATCTCCCCACTGGATCTAATAATCAATAAGCGTTGATATTTACCGATGTGCTTTAAATAACGTTTATTGATAGTCTCAACATATTCTTGCTCTTTAAAAAAACCATCTTTTTTTTCTACTATGGTATCTGCTTTTACAATATATACCTGAGCCCCATTTATCAAAAGCTCTTTTGATAATTCAGAGACAATGGCAGTACTAAACGAGTTATTGTCCGTATTTGCTTCTGCTATTAAATAGTATACAGCATTGCTAAGTTTACTTGTTTTTAATTTAATTCTGCTAAGTTCATTGGTAAAAATTGCTGTCTCTTCGCTATCGGAGACGTCCACTATTCTTCCCATTGCCTTAAACGAATCTGGAGCATAAGGTATTTTGTAGGTCCTTCCCAAATAAAGCTCACTACCGTTTTTAATGTTTTTGGTATTTAGCTCAATAAAATCACTGTAATACTTTGAGGGGTTCAGTCCTTCTTTTCGTAGAATAGAAAAAATACCATCTCCTTTTTGAGCAACCACTGTGCGTATAGAATCTTGAGCAAGCGTATTAAAACCTATAAATACTATACTTAAAAGTGAAATTACGGTACGATTCATGGTCAGCGTTTAGGAATGTGTTCGGTACAAAGATTACTAAAAATATTGGCCTATCCCAAATACAATACCCCTGGTAGCATCTTTTGTAACACCATGGCCATAGTCTATTCTAAAAATAGCATTAAAAATACGTTTATGAATAAACCGTATACCAAGCCCAGGGTAAACCCTTAGGTTTTGGGTATCCGTGAAATCACCAAAATTCCCTCCAGGATTGCGCCAACTTCCTCCATCTACAAATACATTGCCCTGTAATACAAACCAATCTTTTTCAACCATCGTATAACGATACTCTGTATTGAGAACAATAGCAGCCGTACCGCGATCAATTAGATTGCCCACCCCACGTATGTTCAAATTATTATCCACAGCAAATGGGGCAAAAGGGGTATCTATATTACTGGAAATACCGAAACGTAGTCTATTGGCCCAATTTCCCCGCTCACCTATACGATGGAAATAAAAAAAATCATTAAACCCAATAGTGAAGTCTGGTAAAGTTTGATTCTGACTTCGCACTAACTGCAGGTTGAGTATACTTCTAAATCCTGATAAATAATGATAATAATATTCAATACCATTAAAATCATAAATTAGCTTGTAAAGGTATTTATCTACATTCAAATTTTGAGGAACATTCGGGCTGGTCGCCCCATTTAAGTATTGATAATCTTCAGTAAAAAAATTCAGTCCAAATTCTACTCGGTTTTGTTGATTAAATTCATAAAGTGCCATAAGCTCAATAGACTCATTATTGTAACGGTAATCAGCCGTTCCCATATCAAGAAAAACCGGTTCTTGTGTAGTTAGGTCTTGGTAGTTAATTGCCATCCCCAATTTCTTGGAAAATAAATAAGGTGCCCTAATATTAGCTCCGACAGAATTAAAAACATCATATTGATAAAAGCCGCCCAGTGTAATATTTTGACCTAAAAAATTGAATTCTTGCAAACCAATTCTAAAGGCAAATTCGTCATTGTTCGAAGTGTAAACGTTCGCAAAAGGAATAGTGGTAAAATTTTCTTCAATACCATAAAACACATTGAATTCCCCCTTCTTTTTCGCTGGAAAAACCTGATAGTATGCATGAGCAACTGCAGGTAATAGTTTTAAGCGATCGACATCTTTTTCCATCTGTACAGAATCCAATTCCATACCAGATTGCAATCGAATAATTTTCTTCAGAAAAGTCGTTTTGGTCTTATCGTTTCCCTGAAATTTCACTGCTACCACGACCTTCTGTCCATTTACAAAAAGCAGGATGAAAAAAAGAAATAAGGCCAAATGAAATCTTGACATTATAGTGGTTATTTCTTTAAATAGTCGCCGTAAAAATTTCTAATTACAATTTCGGAAGGTTTATTTTGAGGCGTGAACCGATTATCACCTTCCCCACCAGATCGTTCATGGTGAATAAACCACTTCCAAACAAAACCTCCGGCAAACCAATCTTCTTTCCAAAAAGCATCAAAAATTGCTTGGGTGGCATCGGCCTGCGCCTTCAAATTTACATCCATTTCATTGCGATCAACCAACCAGGGTTTCTTTGCAGTATAATCCATACTGCGGTAACCAAATTCCGTAAATAATATGGGCTTATCTTTTTCTTCAGCTATTGCTTGTAAGGTTGTTTTCCATTTCTGCCAACCCGCTTGCATCTGGTCTTTACTGGGGTTCTTTTCTTCAGATAATGGAAAATAAGCATCTACTCCAATATAATCCAATTGCTCCCAAAATGGAGTTCTTGTATACTCATCCCAATTGGCTGCATAGGTGAGTTTGCCAGAATAAACGCCCCTTACTTTAGTAATGAGACCTTCCCAAAAAACGGGTCTGTTTTTTACAAATTCTTCTAATTCCGTTCCGATGCAGTAGATATCTGCATTGACTTCTTGAGCCATCTTAGCGTAGGTTAGAATAAAGTCTTCATAAGTATTCTCAAAAGCTTTCCATGCTTCTTCCGTTTCCATTTCAATATCACCTGTAAACTCACCTTTCCAAACCCAAATCTGAGGCTTTACCATAACCTTTACCCCATTTTTCTGTAAGAGTTCAGCATACTGTTTTGCTCCAATACGGGTTTCACCGTACCATTGCCTATCTGTATTGAAAACTACATTTGATGCGGTCAAGCTTCTAATAAATCCGAAGGGCATGACGGCGGCGTAATTTGCATTTACCTTAACCACAGGGTCAATATGTTCTTGAGTTACTTTTTCCCGAGAACCAACGAAACTAACCCCATTGATCATTTCAGGTTTTTGACTGTTACAAGAAAATTGTAGCAGGCATAAAAAAAGAAGTCCTAATACTTTCATATTAGGACCAAAATAATCGTTTTGTATGCTAAAGACTAGAAAACTGCACGTAATCCTATGTTAAAAGTTTCACCTAGACCGGTATCTCGGCCTGCAACAAAATTGGTGTACAGGGTTTCAACATTCAATTCTTTCGTCAATTGATACTTGGCACCACCACCTAAAGCAGTGAAATTTTGACTAAAATCATTACCTAAATCAATGAGTTCTGTATGTTGCCCCAACACAAAAACAGTGAATTTAGAACTTGGAAAATAACTTAAAAACACCCCAGGAGTCAAACGCAAACTATTATTAGCAAAACTTCCTTCAACGGTTATTCCCTCTGCATTTACAACGGCGTCCTTTCCAAAATTATACTCTGAATTAATCTCACTAAAAATTTGCCACTTTTTACCAGGAAAAGTGTAGTCATAAAAAAAGCGATTCTGCCAAGTAAATCCATCTTGATCCAAAAAAACATCATTGTCATCTTCTTCTTGACTTATCAAGGGTATTGAAAAAGCACTTAGAATAGAAAAATTACCGACATTTTTAAATGGCACCACCTTTATCGCAGGCGCAAAAGATGTAATCCCTGAAGTTGTTCTGCGCTCGGCCGAGCCGTCATCAAGAATAAAATCCCTTCCATTGGCCCTATACTCCACTATGGCACCCAAATTAACTCTTTTGGTATCTGAAATACCTGTGAATGCTTCTAAAGTTGAAGTAAAGAAATTCTGTCTTATACCGTCTTCCTCAGTAAAAGTACTTTTGGTCTGGGTGTATAGATTATTAAACAATTTCAAATCCCATTGGCCTTTTGCCATTAATTTTGATGGGGTAAGATTCTGAATTACACTCCCGCCATCATCTGAATCGTCTTGAGCAATGCTACTAATTGTGGACAGTAAAAGCCCAGCCATAAGAATATGGTTTTTAAATA
This sequence comes from uncultured Flavobacteriaceae bacterium, assembly GCA_964353095.1. Classification (GTDB taxonomy): domain Bacteria; phylum Bacteroidota; class Bacteroidia; order Flavobacteriales; family Flavobacteriaceae; genus Croceitalea. The sequence goes on from CAYGUO010000098.1 coordinate 11,142, forward strand.
ATTTCATGTTAGTTATTTTTTAGAGATTGTTGTTTGTAATTATTTGGTTTCGTTCAAGGTCCAGTCGTAGGGATAATATCCAATCTTAACTTTGGCATCTATTTGTTCTTGGCGATACTGATTGATGAAATCCAGTTCACTGTTTCCGTTTTGGGTAAAATCTACTTTATACCACTCAAAAAGCTGGGAAATCAAAACTTTTTTTCCTTTAATTCTCATCAAATTTGCGTTATTTAATGCCAATTCGGTTTCTTTTTCCAGTTGCTCATCCAAA
>CAYGUO010000099.1:0-11298 GCA_964353095.1 uncultured Flavobacteriaceae bacterium
TTTCAATAGTGCCATCAGCTCTAAAAACAAAAAGGTGATCTACAATTTTATCGATAAAATAACGGTCGTGCGATACTACGATAAGGCAACCCGGGAAATCTAACAAAAAGCTTTCCAAAACATTTAAAGTGACAATATCAAGATCATTGGTAGGTTCGTCTAAAATTAAAAAATTCGGATTTTGAATAAGAACAGTACATAAATACAGTCGTTTACGTTCACCACCGCTAAGTTTTTCTACAAAATCGTATTGTTTTTTTCTATCAAAAAGAAAACGTTCTAAAAGCTGCTGAGCAGAAATTTGCCTTCCCTTTTTTAGGGGAATGAAATCTCCAAATTCACGAATCACATCAATTACTTTTTGTCCGGTTTTTTCTTTTATTCCCTTTTGGGTGTAATAACCAAATTTAATGGTATCGCCAATGACTATTTTACCAGCGTCAATAGGTTCTTGACCTGTAAGCGTATTTAAAAAAGTTGACTTGCCCGTTCCATTTTTACCAATAATTCCAATGCGTTCCCCTTTGGTAAAACTATAATCAAACTTATTGAGCATCACTTTGTCACCATAAGCCTTTGAAACACTATGCAATTCCACAATTTTGCTTCCCAAGCGTTCCATGTTTAGTTCTAATTGCACTTCATGTTCTTGGCGTCTTTGACTTGCCTTTGATTTTATTTCGTGAAAATCATCAATTCGCGATTTTGATTTGGTTGTTCTGGCTTTTGGTTGCCTGCGCATCCAATCAAGTTCTTTTTTAAAAAGTAATTTGTTTTTGTGCTGTTCAACTACTTCGCGTTCTAACCGTGCCTCTCTTTTTTCTAAATAATAGGAATAATTGCCCTTGTAGCTAAATAGTTGGTTATTGTCTAGTTCAATGATTTCGTTACAAACCCTTTCTAAAAAATAGCGGTCGTGTGTAACCATAAAAAGGGTGATGTTCTCTTTTTTGAAAAAATCTTCAAGCCATTCAATCATTTCAAGATCTAAATGGTTGGTAGGTTCATCTAGAATTAAAAGGTCTGGTTTATTGATCAATGCATTGGCAAGTGCCAAACGTTTTTTTTGTCCTCCGGAAAGCACACCAACTTTTAGGTGCAATTCCGTTAGGTTGAGTTTAAAAAGGATTTGCTTGTATTGTGTTTCAAAATCCCATGCCTGATGTCTATCCATGCCCTCAAAAGCCTTTTGAAATGCCTCTTGGTCATCGGGGTTTTTTACCGCTTCTTCATATTTTGAAATTATGGACAAGACTTCATTGCCCGAATCGAAGATGGTTTCTTCTATGGTTAAATCCGGATTTAAATCGGGTTCTTGCTCTAAAAACGATATTTTGATTCCTTTTCTAACCGTTATCTGCCCTGTTTCTGCAGCGTCTTTACCGGAAATAATATTTAAAATAGAGGTTTTTCCGCTTCCATTCTTCGCAATCAGCGCAATTTTTTGGTCTTTATTAATACCGAATGAAATATCAGAAAACAGCACCAATTCGCCATAAGATTTAGATATATTCTCTACAGTAAGCAGATTCATAGTACTTTATTTTGGTGCCAAATTAAACTTTGGTAATTAAAAATAGATAACGAAGCGCCAATAGTAATAGTAGCGGAATATTCACTGGCGAAAGTACTTGAATTCCGAATAGCCAAATCAGCAAAACTACTACCATTAGTATTAAGGCTATCCAAAGGTATTTAGATATCCATTTGGGTAATGGTTTTTTAGACAACAAATAAAAGCTCACAATCAAGTTAGTGGGCAGTAGCCATAAAAAATTGAAATTTAGGTGGGTTACAACGTGATCCGTTGCCACCCATAACAACAAAATGATAAGGCCTGCTATACCTGATATTAGGAACAATGTAAAATCTAACCATCTACTTCTTACTTCGTGTTTTCTGTCAAGATAGGTGATAGCAAATAAGAAACAAAAAATCAAGAAAAACCAGAAAAAGGGTGAGGTCATAAAAGTACTTTGGTCACTTTTTTCAGGGTAACTAAGCACCATACGCTCCCTTGCCACAATTGGTATTCCGTTGATCTCCGTGTTTTGTAACTGTGACATGGTGTAATAGGGCAAAAACATGTGTTGCCTAGGCGTAGCATCTCTATCCGTAATACCGCCAAAGGCAATGTCAATGCCAAAAGCACCCCACGAATTGGTTGGTATATGTTGATGTACCAATTGTCTAAAAGAGCTTTCTTTGGTGATGTGTGAATCTTTAAACTCGATGGCTTGGCCCAGCTGTTTTTCTAAAATATCACCTGTAATGGTTGAGCAATTATTGAATAATGGGTCGTAAGGGTAGTCACGATTTTCAGGCAAGTAATTATGCTCTAAAAATTGAAAAAAAGTGTTTGTCTTCTCTGGGGTTAACGTGATTAGCTGTTCTTTAATCCAACGTTTTTCTAGTTCGTAGTCATACAAAAAGCTTGCGAAACTTTTTCTGGAAAGGGAATATATCAATTTTCCCTTAGCAAAATTTAAATAAAAATTGGGCTTGTTGAAGTCGAAGGTACCGTAGTTATAAACCACATCAATTCCTAAAATAGGGTCTTGTACCCTAAAAGCAGTATGTCCAAATGAGGTAAACAAAACATCTCCCGATGAACACGTTAAAACGCTTATTTGAGCTTTTTCAGAAAGCTGAGGTAGCTGGGCGGACAGCAGTTGTACGGCAAATACAATAAAAAGTGAAATCGTTGAAAGTGTAGTCTTCATAGTTTACAGCGCAAATATCAACATAATTCCTTTTTAGACCGATTTTACGCGAAGCTAAAACTTAAATTTTAGCTTATTTTTACAAAAACCGAACCGATGAAAAAGCAAATTCCTAATTTCATTACCTTACTTAATCTTTTTTGCGGCTGTATTGCTACTGTTTTTGCAGTGATGAACCAACTTGAGTTTGCCGCAGTTTTTGTTTTTTTTGGAATATTTTTTGATTTTTTAGATGGATTTGCTGCCCGTATTTTAAATGTGAAAAGCGAATTGGGCGTGCAATTGGATTCTTTAGCTGATATGGTCACAAGTGGCGTCGTGCCAGGTGTGGTGATGTTTCAGCTATTGAATATGGCGCAAAAAGGAGGATGGAATATTGATTTTTTTGGAATGCACACCGAAGTAGGTTTGTTACCCTTGTTTGGTTTTGTCATTACTTGTGCTTCTGCTTACAGGCTTGCAAAGTTCAATATTGATGAGAACCAAGTGACTTCATTTATTGGCTTGCCTACACCCGCAAACGCCATATTAATTTTATCCTTGCCGCTGATATTATTCTATCAAAATAATGAAACCTTAAATGCCTTGATTTTAAATCAATGGTTTTTATTGGGGTTGACGGTATTGAGTGCATTCTTATTAAACTCAAAAATTGAACTTTTTGCCCTTAAGTTTGAAAATTGGAGTTTTAAAGAGAACGGAATCAAATATTTATTTTTAATTGGGAGTTTGGTAATGTTATTGACCCTGAAGTTTTTGGCGGTACCATTAATTATTACTTTCTATATCCTTGCTTCGTTGTTGGTGAAAAAAGATTAAGAGGTTTTTGATGCTTTTGAAACCATATCCGGCATTACTCCGTAAATAAGAAAACTAAATATGATTATAATGAAAAGAATATCATCATTCTTCTTGCTAGCCTTCGTTTATGTGCTTTTTTGCTCCCACGAACTATTTCTAAAAACAGATGCTTATTTTTTATCTGTCAATCAGCTAAGTGAACTATATCTTTATAACGGTACGTTTGATAAAAGCGAGAACAATATCACGAGAGACCGTATACAAGATGCGAGAATTTTAGGTCCAGACCTTGTTATAAAGGTAACCGAAAAAGATTACTATGATAAAGAGACCAGTACCTATTTAAAGTTCAAGACTGGTAAACCAGGCACCTATACTGCTGGTATTTCAACATTACCCAAAATGATTGAATTGGATGCAAAAGCTTTCAATGACTACCTAGAGCATGAAGGTCTTGAAGATACTATTGAAGAGCGCAAACAAGATGGAAGCTTTGGCAAAGGCGCTAAGGAAAAATATTCAAAACATGTGAAGTTGTTGCTTCAGGTTGGGGACGAAAAATCTGAGGATTACAAAACCGAGTTCGGTTTTCCAATAGAATTCATCCCTATTGATAATCCTTATGAAAAAAGGGCAGGTGAAGCGGTTTCTTTTAAATTATTAAGTGGAGGAAAAACCTTGCCAAATCATATTGTTCACTTTAGTACTTCGGTGCCTGGAAAGGATGCCCATGACAATGAAAGTTCAACGAGAACCAATGAAAACGGAATATTTACGATAACCCCTGACCAAGCAGGCAACTGGTATGTGGCTACTATACACATGGTTAAAAGTCAAGAAAAAGGGGTGGATTATGAATCTAATTGGGCAACCTTAACGTTTGGAATAAAGTAAATCAAAAATCAAGTTTCTTTTTACGAAGCTCAAAATTTTGTCCTAGATATACTTGACGTACCATTTCATCTTGTGCTAAATCTTCAGGGATACCGGCCTTAAGAATGCCACCTTCGAACATTAAGTAAGAACGTTCCGTAATAGCCAGCGTTTCTTGCACGTTATGATCGGTGATTAAGATGCCAATATTTTTATCTTTTAATTGCGCTACAATACGCTGTATGTCTTCCACGGCAACTGGGTCAACTCCAGCAAAAGGCTCATCTAATAGAATAAATTTAGGGTCTGTGGCCAATGCCCGGGCAATTTCGGTTCTTCGCCGTTCACCACCTGATAAAAGATCACCTCTGCTTTTGCGAATGTGGCCTAGCCCAAATTCTTCAATGAGCGACTCCATTTTCATGTGTTGCTCTTTTTTTGAAAGTTTAGTGGTTTGGAGTACGCTCAGTATATTTTTTTCAATACTCAGTTTTCTAAAAACGGAAGCTTCTTGGGCTAAATAACCAATGCCGTTTTGAGCACGTTTGTACATAGGGAAATTGGTAATCTCCATATCATCTAAATAAATATGCCCTCCATTGGGTTTGATCAAACCTACAATCATATAGAATGAGGTTGTTTTTCCTGCTCCATTGGGGCCAAGTAGTCCAACAATTTCTCCCTGATTGACTTCAAGAGAGATGCCTTTTACTACTTTTCGCCCGCGATAGGCCTTCATTATGTTTTCAGCACGTAACTTCATTGCTATCCAAAGCTAAACATATTTGATTTCACCAAATTGCTCTTTGTGATTTTTTTAATCATTAGTGTTTTCAAGCTCTTCCCAGTATTCATAAGCTCTTCTAAGATGCGGAATAACGATGGTGCCGCCGATTAAGGTAGCAATGCTCAATGTTTCCATTACTTCATCTTTACTGGCTCCGCTTGATTTTGAGCTTTCTAAATGATATTTTACGCAATCATCGCATCGCATTACTGCAGAAGCTACCAAGCCAAGTAGTTCTTTTGTTTTTACATCTAACGCTCCGGCCATGAAGGCATTGGTGTCCAAATTAAAAATTCGTTTAATTACCTTATTATTTTCAGCTAAGAGTTTGTCATTCATTTTAACCCTATAGGCATTGAATTCTTCTACATTATTTGGCATATTTTGCTTCTCTTTTTGCGTCGCGTTTAACTACTAATTTAGAAATGTAAATGCTTACCTGATATAAGATAAGTACAGGAATCGATACCAGAATTTGACTTGTTACATCAGGCGGGGTAATTACTGCTGATAATGTTAACACTATTACCAAGGCAATTTTTCTATATTTTTTTAGAATTTCAGGGGTTATCAAACCAACCTTGGTCAAAAAGTAAATGATGATAGGTAGTTCAAACATAATGCCACAGGCGATTACCGATGTGCGCACATTAGCAATAAATGAGCTTATATCTATCTCATTGGTAATCTCTTTACTTACTTGATACGTACCTAAGAAATTAATGGATAGTGGGGCAACCACATAATAGCCAAAAAGAACCCCTAAAAAGAATAAGGCGGACGCTACAAAAATAAAGCCTCTTGAATGTTTGCGCTCTCTTGCGTGCAGCCCTGGACTTATAAAACGCCAAACCTCCCAGAGCACATAAGGAAACGATACAATAAAACCAGCCCAAATAGAGGTCCAAATATGTGCGGAAAACTGTCCCCCCATAGTTCGGTTTTGAATGGTAAAGGGAAGAGCATCAGCACAGAATTCTGAGGTTATGCCAAAAAAAGTAGCGATGTTACAGAAGAATCTGTAGGTTGGAAAGTCCATGCTTTTTGGTCCAAAAATGACTGTATCAAATATGAAGTCGCTCATTAAAAAAGCACCACAGCCTATTATAACAATAGCGACTACTGAACGTATCAGATGCCAACGTAATTCTTCTAAATGGTCCAAAAAGGACATTTCATCGGGAGCTTTAGCTGCGTCTGCCATTATAAAATTCCTTCGTTAATCAAATTATGAATATGTATAACACCTATGTATTGCTCTTCATCTATCACCAATAACTGAGAAATGCCTTTTTCTTGCATGACTTCTAATGCTTTTATGGCTAAAATAGAAGAATTTACACTTTTTGGAGCAGTGGTCATAATATCTTTTGCAGTAAGCTTTCCAATATTTTCATGTTGGTTCAACATGCGTCTGATATCACCGTCAGTAACGATGCCAACCACTTTGTCATTTTCTAAAACAGCTGTAACACCAAGCATTTTTTTCGAAATCTCTACAATAACTTCTTTTACTTTTGAATCTATTTTTACTTGAGGCTTTAAATTGTTTTCAACAATATCAGAAACCCTTAGATAAAGTTTTTTCCCTAAGGCTCCGCCCGGATGGAATTTTGCAAAATCGGCTCTGCTAAAACCTCTTAATTCCAACAAGCAAATTGCTAAGGCATCACCCATTACCAATTGCGCAGTAGTACTGGTGGTTGGGGCTAAATTGTTGGGGCAGGCTTCTTTTTCAACATAAGTATTGATGGAGAAATCAGCTTGTTTGGCAAGAATGGAATCCATATTACCGGTAATACCAATAAGTTTATTGCCACCTCTTTTTATAAGCGGAATTAACATTTTAATTTCTTCGGTATTTCCACTTTTTGAGATACAAATAACGACATCGTTATTTTGTACCGTACCTAAATCTCCGTGAATGGCGTCCGCGGCATGCATGAAGATAGCAGGAGTACCGGTAGAATTAAAAGTGGCCACTATTTTTGAAGCAATTAGCGCACTTTTACCAACACCCGAAATAACAACACGACCTTTAGATTGTAAAATGCAATGCACAGCATTTTCAAAGTGTTGATCTACTTGTGAGATCAGGTTGTTTATTGCATCACTTTCGTTTTTGATCGTTCGCTTTGCAATGCTAAGGATAGAGTCGCCAGAGTTCAAAGTAATAATGCTATTTTGGGTTGTATTCCTAAAAGATTGTCTTATCTTTAAGATTACAAAATTAAACAAACGTAATCGTATTAATTGATTATTTAGAATAAAAAGGACACCTTTAAAACACTAATAAAACCATTTTTCTCCGAAAAAAGAACATGGTGTCCAAGTATTATTTTTATTAATAGAATACCGAAAATGGGTTCGACTACAACCGATGTGCAAAGTGCATTAAAAAAACACTTTGGTTTTTCAAAGTTTAAAGGGCTTCAAGAAGAAGTAATTACTAATGTTTTAGCTGCAAAAGACACTTTTGTCATTATGCCCACTGGTGGAGGCAAATCACTTTGTTATCAGCTACCGGCAATTATGCAAGAAGGTACGGCTATAGTGGTCTCCCCTTTAATTGCATTGATGAAGAATCAGGTAGATGCCATTCGTGGTGTTTCATCTGAAAATGGTATTGCACATGTTTTAAATTCTTCTTTGAACAAGACAGAAGTTAAACAGGTCATGGAAGACATTACCAATGGAGTGACCAAGCTCTTATATGTAGCCCCAGAATCGCTCACCAAAGAAGATTATATTAATTTTTTACAGACCGTAAAACTTTCTTTTGTTGCGGTTGATGAGGCACACTGTATATCTGAATGGGGACATGACTTTAGACCTGAGTATAGAAATCTGAAAAGTATTATAGGAAGATTAGCTGATGATATTCCCATCATTGGTTTAACCGCAACGGCAACCCCTAAAGTTCAAGAAGATATCATCAAAAACTTAGGGATGAGCGATGCTAAAGTTTTTAAGGCATCATTTAACAGACCCAACCTTTTTTACGAAATCAGACCAAAAACCAAGAATGTTGATGCGGATATTATACGTTTTGTAAAACAAAACGAAGGTAAATCTGGAATCATTTACTGTCTTAGTAGAAAAAGGGTTGAAGAACTAGCTCAAGTGTTACAGGTAAACGGAGTTAGCGCTGTTCCTTACCATGCGGGTTTTGATGCCAAAACACGATCAAAGCATCAAGATATGTTTTTGATGGAAGATGTTGATGTGGTCGTAGCAACGATTGCTTTTGGTATGGGTATCGATAAACCAGATGTTCGCTTTGTAATCCATCATGATATCCCTAAAAGCATTGAAAGTTATTATCAAGAAACAGGTCGTGCAGGGCGTGATGGTGGCGAAGGACACTGTATCGCTTATTATGCCTACAAAGACATTGAGAAATTGGAAAAGTTCATGTCTGGAAAACCAGTTGCTGAACAAGAGGTTGGTAATGCTTTGCTGCAAGAAATTGTTGCTTATGCAGAAACTTCAATGTCTAGAAGAAAATTTATTCTTCATTATTTCGGTGAAGAGTTTGATGGGGTAAATGGAGATGGTGCCGATATGGATGATAACGCCCGTAATCCAAAACCGAAAGAAGAAGCCCAAGACGATGTAGTTAAACTGTTGAAAGTAGTTAAAGGCACTATGGAAAAGTTTAAAACCAAAGAAATTGTCAAAACTTTGGTTGGTCTAACGAACGCATTAATTGCATCACACAAAACGGATGAGAAAGATTTTTTCGGAATAGGTTCTGATAAGGATGCTGCTTTTTGGATGGCATTGACCAGACAAGTTTTGGTAGCAGGCCTTTTAAAGAAAGAAATTGAACAGTATGGCGTTTTACATGTGACTGAGGCTGGTCATGATTTTTTGAAGACTCCAAAGTCGTTCATGATGACCAAAGATCATGTATATAGTGAAGAAAACAATGACGCTATTGTTACTGCAGCGAAATCGGCTGGTGGGGTAGCAGATGAAAAGTTACTCAAACTATTGAAAGATTTGAGAAAAAGAGAGGCCAAAGCAAATGATGTTCCGCCTTTTGTAGTATTTCAAGATCCATCTTTGGATGATATGGCGTTAAAGTATCCTATTTCAATGGATGAGCTTTTGAATATTCACGGAGTTGGTGAGGGTAAGGCCAAAAAATACGGAAAACCATTTATTAAGCTTATCAATACCTATGTTGAAGAAAATGATATCATAAGACCAGATGATTTGGTGGTCAAGAGTACTGGGGCCAATTCAGGATTAAAACTATATATTATTCAAAACGTAGATAGAAAGTTACCCCTAGATGATATTGCCGCTGCAAAAGGACTTGAAATTCCACAACTTATTAAAGAGATGGAGCAAATTGTATTTAGTGGCACTAAATTAAATTTAGCGTATTGGGTAGATGAAATTTTAGATGAAGATCAGCAAGAGGAAATACATGAGTATTTTATTGAAGCAGCATCAGATTCCATTGATGAGGCCGTTGAGGAATTTGACGGTGAATACGAGGAAGAAGAATTACGTATTTATAGGCTGAAATTTATGAGTGAGGTGGCTAATTAAAAAAGTAGTCATAAAAAAAATCGTCTTTCCGAGCACAACGAAGCAATCTGTTTATTGAATTACAATGGCTTACAGATTGCTTCGTGTCTCGCAAAGACGACTAAGCCTTCTTTTTTAGTTTAAAAGGTATTGAAATCTCCGTTAGAGGCTATCATAGCGAAAATAACTCCAAAATAAAGTATCCATAAAACAAGCATTATTAAGGCTATCGCTAACCCTATATAGGATAAAATTCTACCCGTTTTCACATTGCTATAGTCACTATATAGTTCAGGGTTTTCATTGAAAATACGTTCCGCTGTTTTAGCTTTTGAGAGTCCAATGATACTAAAAATGGCTGCAAACGGGCAACAACATATTAGTGAGGTGACAGTGGCTATTATCCCCATTGTTAATACCGTACTTGCGCCTGGTAAAGGTTGTTGATTCATAATACTTTATTTATTCTCCGTATTGCTCCATTGCTTGTTGGTAGGCTTCGCTAAATTCTTCTATGAACGCTCCAAATCCTCCAGCGTTTACAATAATATAAACCCAACGTACAATCATCAAAACACTTAAGATTAATGCAATCAATGTGATAATTTTAGCGGTTTTTATCTGTTGGTAGTTGTCATATTCTTCAGGGTTTTGCTTATAAATATTTTCTGATTTTTTAGCTAAAAAGAAACCGATTCCGGAAGAAATCGCTCCTAAAAAACCGGTGCAACAGCATAGAAATCCAAATATGCCCAGTACAATTGAGAGTACTCCATTTGGTAATTTTTTTTGTTCCATAGTTAATGATTTTTAAAAAATAAGTTTGATTATAAAGTTGATTAAAATTAACGCTACACTAGTAATACTTAGTCCTATAATAAGTTGATCGCTATATTTTACACCAATTATTTTATTGATGATGATGACACCTGCCAACGGTATTAAAGTATAGATGGCAGGATACATTTTAAAGGCTGCCAAAAAATCACCTGAGAATAAAAAAACCAAAGACCGCTGTAGTCCGCAACCCGGACAATCCATGCCAAACAAGCGCTTGCTAAAACAGGGAAGCATATAGTCTTTAAGCCCCAATAATAAAATGGTCAATTGGTAATTCACAGTTGTTTTTGGTAATGAAAGGTCAAAATACCATTATTTTTGATATTTCAAGATATCCTTAATTGTTTTTCGATTAACAAAGTACTTATGAAAGTTTTACATGTAGGCGATAAGGTTGAGGTTTTAGATGAGGCAATTAAAGGGCAAGTAGTCAAAATTAAAGGGGAAACGGTGGTTGTAGAAACCGAAGATGGTTTTAACATCGCCTATGAGGCTTCGCAATTGATAAAATTATCCAATGAGATAAGGGTGACAAATTATGAAGTAGCCCAGATTAAAAAGCAAAAAGAACTTCCTAAGCGAAAAAATAATACGGTTTCTAAAATAAAAGAACGAACCGCCCCTAAAATGGAAGTGGATCTACATATTCACCAATTAACCAAATCTACTCGCGGTATGAGTAATTTTGATATATTAAATATTCAACTTGAAACTGCACACCGACAATTAGAG
>CAYGUO010000100.1:0-11297 GCA_964353095.1 uncultured Flavobacteriaceae bacterium
ACCTTTTTGTTTTTAGAGGTGATGGCACTATTGAAAATTTTCCTGGTAATTATTCAGATTATCGTGCTTATGAAAGCAGTAAGGTTTTAGAAAAACGCGAAGCCAAAGCCAACACCCCTGCTAAAACTGAAAAAAATAACTGGAAAGAAAAAGATACCGCCGTTAAACTAAGCTACCAAGAACAAAAGGAATATGGAAAACTTGAAAAAGAAATAGCCAAACTAGAGCGTCAAAAAAATGAACTCCAACAAAAGTTCACAGATGAAAGCCTATCTGGTGAAGAAATAAATTTACTCTCAGTAGAATTGGGTGAATTGGAAAGTGCAATTGAGGTGAAAACAGAGCGTTGGTTTCAACTAGGTTCCATTATTGAAGGCTAATGTATTTCAGGCTCGTTTCCTTTTTTAAATTTCTATTCCGTTCAACAAACCAACACGGTGTTCACTCGCCCTTTGTTTTTGATTATATCACCGAATGTTTGTATCAAAAACCAAGAAAATCAAAAGACAAAACCTTGAATGTGCTATTCAAAAGCATCTCCTATTTTAAGCTTCAAAAGATAGAATTGAGCCATAATTCAAAATATAAAAATCAGCTTACCGAAGCTTTTCCCAACTTAGTTTTTAACGAGCATCCGTTTGATATGGTTTATTTAGAGCATCCCGACGAAACATATATCGCCAAACTATTAGGGCAAAACAAGCTCCATAATGACTCCGTACTTTTTATGGGTAACATTCATAAAAATGCAGATTATCAAAAAAACTGGCGGAATTTAGCCGCCATGAATTCGTTTACGGTAAGCATCGATTTGTTTTGTTGTGGGGTCTTATTTCTAAGAAAAGAACAAGTAAAAGAACATTTTACGATACGGATTTAAAACGGTATTTTAGAGTATTAAAACATTCAATCGATGGACAATATCATTTTCTATGTTTTAGGCGTATTAGCACTAATCTACTTGATTATTCTTTTTACCAACAGACGAAACAAACGGAGTAGAAAATCCCGAAAATTTATGGATGGCAAAAAAAGACACGAGAATTAACAATGATGTTTTCCTACTTTCTCACATCCCATTCATTCAAAAACATAAATAGCTTTAATGAAAATTTATACCAAAACAGGCGACAAAGCCACCACATCACTATTTACAGGTAAACGGGTACCCAAGCACCATATCAGAATTGAAAGTTATGGCACTATTGATGAGCTTAACTCATTTTTAGGTTTGGTACGAGACCAAGAAATAAACTCCCATTCAAAAAGTGTCTTGGCCATTATTCAAAATAAATTATTTACCGTTGGTTCCATTCTCGCCACAGAGCCAAAAAAAGACAGCAAATTAAAAATCGAAAGGATACGTTCAGAAGATATTGAACTGTTGGAAAAAGAAATGGATAAAATGAACGAAGTTCTTCCAGAAATGACCCATTTTATTCTTCCTGGTGGGCATAGCACGGTGTCATACTGTCATATTGCAAGAACGGTTTGCCGTCGAGCGGAGCGCATGATATCCCTTTTACATGAGCATGAGCCTGTACCTGATGAAGTTTTAATGTATATAAATCGCTTGTCTGACTATCTTTTTGTCTTGGCACGAAAATTGTCAAAAGAGTTAGAAGCCGAAGAGGTTAAGTGGATTCCTGAGAAACTGGACTAATAAATCCTATTTTTTACCGTTACACATTTAGAAATTCAAAATAATTTTTAAAAAGTTGCGAATTTGCTTGGCAGATTGGGTTTAAAAATTACTTTTGCAAAAATTTTAAAATCAAACCATTACTATGTACTGGACATTAGAACTAGCATCATATTTAAGTGACGCGCCCTGGCCAGCCACCAAAGACGAATTGATAGATTACGCTATCCGAACAGGAGCTCCATTAGAAGTTGTAGAAAACTTACAATCAATGGAAGAAGAAGGTGGTGAAATTTACGAATCAATCGAAGAGATTTGGCCAGATTATCCAACAGATGAAGATTACCTCTGGAACGAGGACGAGTATTAATTTCGAAAGAACAAACCCTATAAAAAAGCCTCTTATTGAGGCTTTTTTTATGTAATTTTACTGCCTAATTGGCGCGTTTTTGGTCAATTTATATAATGGAACAGCTTTTGCTGAAACAATCAAAAAATTACCCATGAGTATTTTAAATTCCGTACTAAAGGTTTTTGTAGGAGATAAATCTGAGAAAGATGTAAAATCCATGCAGCCTTTGGTCAAACAGATAAAATCATTTGAGCAGAAAATAGAAGCGTTGAGCCATGATGAACTTCGTGCTAAAACTGCCTATTTTAAAGCAAAGATTGCTGAAGATTGCGCAACCATTGATGAGCAAATCAATAAACTCAAAGAAGAAGTAGAAGCTTCAACAGATATTGACCGTAATGAAGAAATTTACGGTGAAATTGACAAATTGAATGAAGAAGCTTATAAGGTTTCTGAAAATACCTTGAATGAAATCTTGCCAGAAGCTTTTGCTGTAGTCAAAGAAACTGCCAAGCGTTTCACCAATAATAAAACCATTACGGTAACAGCGTCTGAATTTGACCGTTCCCTATCGGGTAGTGCGGACTATGTCACCCTTGAAGGAGATAATGCTATTTGGAAAAACTCTTGGGATGCTGCCGGTAAAGAGGTCACTTGGGATATGGTGCATTATGACGTGCAGCTTATTGGAGGTATCGCATTGCACCAAGGTAAAATTGCTGAAATGCACACGGGTGAGGGAAAAACCTTAGTGGCTACACTTCCCTTATATCTAAATGCACTCTCTGGAAAAGGTGCGCACCTAGTTACCGTGAATGATTATCTAGCAAAACGCGATAGCGCTTGGATGGCGCCTATTTTTCAATTTCATGGTCTCTCAGTAGATTGTATTGACAAGCACCAACCTAATTCAGAAGGGAGACGAAAAGCTTATAATTCTGATATCACCTACGGCACCAATAATGAATTTGGCTTTGATTATCTGCGTGATAATATGGCACATACTCCAAACGATTTAGTACAACCACCCTTACATTATTCCATAGTAGATGAGGTAGATTCTGTTTTAGTTGATGACGCGCGAACACCGTTAATTATTTCTGGACCAGTGCCAGAGGGTGATCGTCATGAATTTAATGAGCTTAAACCTCAGGTGGCCAATATTGTTCAAAAACAGCGTCAACATTTGACCGGTGTTCTGGCTGAAGCCAAAAAGTTGATTGCAGCTGGTGATACCAAAGAAGGTGGTTTTCTATTATTAAGGGTACACAGAGGCTTACCTAAGAATAAGGCACTGATTAAATTTTTAAGTGAAGAAGGGGTAAAACAGTTATTGCAAAAAACAGAGAATTTCTACATGCAAGACAACAACCGCGAAATGCCAAAGGTTGATGAAGATTTACTATTCACTATTGAAGAAAAAAACAATCAGATTGAATTAACGGACAAGGGCATAGAATATATTTCTGGTGATGGTGATAAAGACTTTTTCGTAATGCCTGATATTGGTGGTGAAATCGCAAAAATTGAAAACCAAGACCTAGACATTGAAAAAGAAGCAGAACTTAAAGATGAGCTATTTAAGCAGTTTTCAATAAAAAGTGAGCGAATTCATACGATGAGCCAACTCTTAAAGGCCTACACCCTCTTTGAAAAGGACGTGGAGTATGTTGTTATGGAAAACAAAGTAATGATTGTTGATGAGCAAACAGGGCGAATTATGGACGGCCGTCGTTACTCTGATGGTTTGCACCAAGCTATTGAGGCGAAGGAAAATGTAAAAATTGAAGCATTAACGCAAACTTTTGCAACGGTAACGCTTCAAAACTACTTCAGAATGTACAATAAGTTATCTGGGATGACAGGTACCGCAGTAACCGAAGCAGGGGAATTCTGGGAAATTTATAAATTAGATGTGGTTGAAATTCCAACCAATAGACCTATTGCCCGCGATGATAGACACGATTTGATTTATAAAACAAAACGCGAAAAATATAACGCTATTATTGAAGAGGTTACCCAACTTTCAAACGCTGGTAGACCGGTGCTTATTGGTACCACTTCAGTAGAAATTTCAGAATTATTGTCAAAACTATTGAGCGTTCGTAAGGTTCCCCATAATGTTTTGAATGCAAAACTCCATAAAAAAGAAGCTGACGTTGTAGCCGAAGCAGGTCAAGGTGGTGTAGTAACCATTGCGACCAACATGGCAGGTCGTGGAACGGATATCAAATTATCCCCAGAAGTAAAAGCCGCTGGCGGACTGGCAATTGTAGGTACGGAACGCCATGATTCAAGACGTGTTGATAGACAGCTTCGAGGTCGTTCTGGTCGTCAGGGAGACCCAGGTAGCTCACAGTTCTATGTTTCTTTAGAAGATAACCTTATGCGGTTGTTTGGTTCGGACAGGGTTGCCAAAATGATGGATAGAATGGGCTTGGAAGACGGAGAGGTCATTCAGCACTCTATGATGACAAAGTCCATAGAAAGAGCTCAGAAAAAAGTAGAAGAGAACAACTTCGGTATTCGTAAACGCCTTTTAGAGTATGATGATGTAATGAATGCGCAGCGTGAAGTGGTTTATAAAAGAAGACGACATGCGTTGCAGGGCGAGCGTTTAAAAGTAGATATCGCCAATATGATTTACGATACTTGTGAAGTAATCTCTGAAACAAACAAAGCGGTAGATGATTTTAAGAATTTTGAATTTGAATTGATAAAATACTTTTCGATTACCTCTCCCATCACGGAAGCCGAATTTAGCAGCCTTGGTTTTCAAGAAATCGCTAATAGAGTTTACAGTATTGCCTATGACCATTATAAAAAGAAAATGGAAAGCAGTGCAACACAAGCTTATCCGGTCATTAAAAATGTTTATGAAGATCAAACCAATAAATTCGAGCGCATTGTCGTTCCTTTTACGGATGGTATCAAATCTTTAAATGTCGTTACCAACCTTAAGGATGCTTACGAGAGTAATGGTAAACAATTGGTCACTGATTTTGAGAAAAACATCACTTTGGCCATAATAGATGATGCTTGGAAAACCCATTTGCGTAAAATGGATGAACTAAAGCAATCGGTTCAACTGGCAGTTCACGAGCAAAAAGACCCTTTATTGATTTACAAGTTTGAAGCTTTTGAGTTATTTAAAAGCATGATCGATAAAGTTAACAAAGAAGTAATTTCATTTTTATTCAAAGGGGAACTTCCTGCTGAAAATACCAATCAAATACAAGAAGCAAGAAACGTTCGTAGACCAAAAGAAAATATCAGGACCAGTAAAGAAGAAATTCCGAACAATGATGAACTGGCTGCACAAAATCGAGCAGCTGGGCAAACTCAAGGTCAACGTGCTCAAAAAACAGAAACTATTGTTAGGGAACGTCCAAAAATTGGAAGAAATGACCGAGTTACTATTAAAAATGTACTGTCGGGCGAGAGTAAAATAGTTAAATATAAACAAGCCGAACCCCTCATGGCCAAAGGGGAATGGGTCTTAATTGAAGATTAATATTACTTAGAAGCTAGTCAAGCCTTATAGCTTGAAATAATTACTAAGTAAAATTTATAGTAGTCAAATCATAACTTTTAATGTCCCTTCGAGCGCAGTCTAGAAGTAAAGACACCAAGGAGGCAAATAAAGGTCTCGACTGCGCTCGACCTGACAGAAAAATATTATTTCGAGTTTTTCGACTGGCTCTTTTTGATTATGTTGTAAAACATATTTAGATTTACAATTCATTTACACCCCCAAATAACATTTATGGTTATCATTGCTGAACATAAATGAACAACGGAATACATTAATGAAAAACCTAACCGACGAAAAGCAACATCCAAAAGCAAGGATGCTAGTGACTTTAAACTATATCGCTGCCCTTGCGGCAGTGGGCTTAGGTATTTTTTGTGTTGTAAACAAGTATTCCTTTGGCATTGCGCTAGGGCTATTTGTTTTAGCCCTCCTTTTCATCATAACTGCAATTTTCATCAAAACTTCAGTAAGAAACAATTCTGAAACCACTGCACTAGAACATAAATTACAACAAAAGGAAACCTTGCTAAAAGAAGTTCACCACCGGGTAAAAAATAACCTTCAAACGGTATCAAGCTTATTAAGTTTACAATCAAGGTCTATTGAAGATGAAAAAATAAGCAGTATTATAAAAAGCAGTCAAAATAGAGTAGTATCTATGGCTATGGTTCATGAAATGTTGTACAAACGTGACGACTACACGTCAAAAATAGAACTTAAGCCCTATGTTCAAGAACTATGCGAATACTTGGTCCGTTCTGTAAAAGGCAATGATAATAAAATCAATACTAAATTAGATATTGGAGATTTTAAACTAAGTATTGATACCGTTATTCCTCTAGGCTTAATTATAAATGAAACCGTTACCAATGCCTTAAAATATGGTTTGCCTGAGGATGTAAATGGCGAAATCTTAGTGAAGCTATCAAAAAAAGGAGTGAACACGTATGAAATGTATCTTGGTGATAACGGAATAGGTTTTCCAGAAGACATCAATCCAAAAAATACAAAATCTTTAGGCCTTAAATTGATACACAATCTATCCAGACAATTACGGGGTACAGTGCAACGCGATATGAACAGTACCGGCACGTATTACCAAATTACTTTTGAAGAGGTAATCGACGATTTTAATTCAGTTGATTAACTGGTATTTTTTGAACGAGTTCTTTATCTTTAGGAAATAACTAAAAAAGACTACCAACCCAATGTTCAAGAAATTCTTTCTTGTAGCACTATGCATTAGTGGTACACTCTCCGCGCAAGACTATTTTTTCGAAAAATTTAAACCATTCAATGCCGAGATTCCATCTCCAGAGCAATTTTTAGGCTATGGCATCGGTGAACACCATACTAGGCATGATTTGATTGTTGCCTATTTCACCAAACTGGCCGAAGTTTCGGACCGTGCAAGTATTTATGAATACGGTCGTACCCATGAAGGGCGTAAACTGATAATGTTGACTATAACAACACCCACAAATCTAAAAAATCTAGATAATTTAAAGCAGCAACATCTAGCCTTCACTGACCCGAAGAAAAGCGTTTCAAATTATGATGACGTACCGATATTCATCAATTTGGCGTATAACGTTCATGGAAATGAACCTTCAAGCTCCGAGGCAGCTTTGCTCACCGCCTATACTTTTGTAGCCTCTGACAACCCTGAAATACTTAAATACTTAAATAACGCCGTGATTATGGTTGACCCCACTATTAACCCTGACGGGCGCGATAGGCATACCCAGTGGGCCAATATGTATCAAGGCAATCCTTTGGTAGCTGACCCACAAGATGCGGAACACAATGAATATTGGCCTCGTGGAAGAACTAACCATTATTGGTTTGATTTGAACCGAGATTGGTTATTGGGTATTAACCCTGAAAGTAGGGGGAAATTAACATGGTACCACGAGTGGTATCCGAATGTAGTGACCGATTTTCATGAAATGGGAAGCCAAAGTTCTTACTTCTTTGAACCCATGAAGGTGAATGCCTCACAAGACCCTATCATGCCCAAAGAAAATTATGAGGACTTAAACAATCTTTTTGGGGACTATTTTGCCAGTGCTTTAGATAGTATTGGCTCTTTTTACTTTACAAAAGAAGTTTTTGATGGCACCTACCCTGGTTACGGTTCATCTTATCCCGATTTACAAGGCGGATTGGGCTTGTTGTTTGAACAAGCAAGTTCAAGAGGACATAAACAGACCACTAAATTTGGTGAGATCACTTTTCCATTTACCATTAGAAATCAATATACTTCAAGTATTACAACGGTTAAAGCAGCTGTTGAAAATAAGGGGATGTTAAGAAAGTATCAGCAAGATTTCTTTAAAAGTGCACTAGGTAACGCCTCTAAAAGTAAAATAAGAGGATATACTTTTAAAGATGATTATGATGCGAACCGAGTAAAGGCTTTTATTGATAAACTCCTACTCCATAAAGTTGATGTTTATAAATCGGGGAACCAATTTGTAGTACCAACCAATCAACCACAATATCGCATGGTACAAACGGTCTTTGAAACCTACAGCAAATACCGCGATAGTGTATATTACGACGCTTCTGCTTGGTCATTGGCCAATTTTTACAACATGAAATATAAGCCTGTTACTAGCCTGAACACGGGTGATAAAATCACTTCTACATCAGATTTGGTAAAAACAGATGCTGTTCAAAAAACAGATTATGCCTACATCATTAATTATGATGATTATAACGCTACGGCAGCACTCAACTTTTTACAAGAGAAGGGCTTGGTGGTCTCCGCTTCCTTCAAACCTTTTACTACGACAACCAATAAGGGAACTACCTCATTTAACCCTGGTGCCTTGGTGATACCAGTAAGCTTACAAAAGAAAGATGTCAATCAAGTTTTTGAACTTGTAAAAAAAGCTCAAGAAAAATTTCAAGTAGCCATACATAGTGTCAGTTCTGGGTATAGTAGTAAGGGTATTGACTTAGGCAGTCGTTATGTATCACCAATTACAAAACCTAAGGCCATGATGCTTATTGGTGATGGGGTACGTTCTTATGAAGCTGGCGAAGTTTGGCATTTATTGGATACCCGTGTTCACATGCCCATAACAAAAGTACCTATGCGTAATTTTAACCGAGCGAATATAGATACCTACAATACGATTGTCATGGTCTCTGGTAGCTATAGTTTCTCTGGCAAACAAATTGAAAAAATTAAAAACTGGGTAGGTAAGGGCAATACGTTAATTACCATAGGTAGTGCCTCAAAATGGGCCATCGATAAAAAACTGGTCAAAGAGAAACTTACCGAAGGCACTAAAAAAGACAGTACGGAAGTTGCGAGCAGAAAGCCTTACATAGAAGCATCTGAAAATATTGGAAAAGAAAGTGTTGGCGGTGCTATTTTTAAAGTGGATTTAGATTTGACCCATCCCTTAGCCTTTGGGTATAGAGATGCCCAAATTCCGGTGTATAAAAATAATTCGGTCTGGTTGGCTCCAAGCAAAAATGAATACGCTACGGTCGCTAAGTACACCAAAAACCCGCATATTGATGGCTTTATCACCAAAAAGAATATGGAAGAATTTTTAAAACCATCCGCTTCCCTTGTTGTGAGCCCTATTGGTCGTGGAAGAGTTGTTCTTTTTGCTGACAACCCTAATTTTAGAGGAAGTTGGTACGGCACCAATCGCTTGTTTCTTAATGCTTTATTTTTAGGGGATAAAATTGACGTTCCCGATTGAAAAGACCTTGATTTTTTAAAATATCAATAACAAATAACCATAACCAAAAATGAAAAAATTACTCACCTTTATTCTAGTACTAAGCCTTATCCAAGTTGGTTTTTCTCAAGACGAACTGAGTGAAGGCCCCTTTAACCAATTAATTATTAGGGGAGTTACTTTAATCAATGGTAATGGTGCACCTCCTAGAGGGCCTGTTGATATTGTTGTAGAGAACAATAAAATAGTAAAAATTCAAGTAGTAGGCTACCCTGGAGTGGCCATCAACGAAGCTAAGCGTCCAAAACTTAAAGAAGGTGGTAAAGAACTGGATTGTTCAGGTATGTACCTACTACCTGGTTTTATTGATATGCACGGACATATAGGTGGTATAGCCCAAGGGGCAGATTACGATTATGTTTTTAAACTTTGGATGGCACACGGTATTACTTCAGTTCGTGAGCCTAGTGGTCGTGGTGTGGATTGGACTTTAGATTTAAAACGCAAAAGTGAAAAGAACGAAATTATCGCTCCTCGTGTTTTTGCTTATACTGGTTTTGGGCAAAGCTCAGCAACCTTTAATCCCTTAAATGATGCACCCATAAGTACACCTGAGCAAGCGCGTAAATGGGTGCGCGCAAATGCGGAAAGAGGTGCTGACGGAATCAAATTCTTTGGAGCAGCACCAGAGATTATGGCTGCCGCCCTCGATGAAAATAAAAAATTGGGTTTACGTTCTGCCTGTCATCATGCCCAGTTAGATGTTGCCCGTTGGAATGTTTTGCATTCTGCTCGTGCTGGCCTAACAAGCATGGAACATTGGTATGGTTTGCCTGAAGCACTTTTTGAAGACAGAACCGTGCAAGACTATCCTTTAGATTATAACTATCAAAACGAACAAGACCGTTTTGAAGAAGCTGGAAAATTATGGAAACAAGCGGCAGAGCCTTTTTCTGAGCATTGGAACAACGTAATGAATGAGTTAATTAGCTTAGATTTCACATTGGACCCTACCTTTAATATTTATGAGGCCAGTAGAGATTTACAACGCGCAAGGCGGGCAGAATGGCATGAAGAATACACCTTACCTTCTTTATGGGAATTTTATCAACCCAGTAAAATAAGCCACGGTTCTTACTGGCATGATTGGGGAACAGAGCAAGAAGTTGCCTGGCGTGAAAACTATAAACTCTGGATGACTTTTGTGAACGAATATAAGAATCGCGGTGGTCGAGTGACCACAGGTTCCGATTCAGGATTCATTTTTCAATTGTACGGCTTTGCTTATGTACGCGAAATGGAACTATTGAGAGAAGCTGGCTTCCATCCTTTAGAAATTATTCGCTCTGCAACTTTAAATGGTGCAGAAGCCTTGGGAATGGATACAAAAATTGGAACGGTTGAAGTGGGCAAATTGGCAGACTTTGTGGTGGTTGAAGAAAATCCTCTAAAAAACCTTAAAGTATTGTATGGCACTGGTGCCGTAAAACTTACTGACGATAATGAGGTAGTTCGTGTTGGTGGTGTAAAATATACGATTAAAGATGGAATTATTTTTGACGCGAAGGCCCTCTTGAAAGATGTAAAAACAACAGTAGCGAAGCAAAAAGAAAAAAAGAACTACAAATTAAAGCAACCAGGGGTAGTAGATTAGTTTCAAAACCCATTAAGCAATTTTAGACTTGTTTCTTTTCGTTTTAAAAGCTAATGCTTTTTTAACTCTAGAGTTTTTAAACATGTAAAGTCTAGCAACCTTAGTTTCAGTTTTGATTTCTTTAGAAACGTTAACCGCTACATTTAATTCGACAGAAACAGTAATAGTTTCTACTTTAACGTCGTTCGTAGTATTCTGAGCGAATGCTGTAGTAGTGAAGAAGATTACTGCGATAAAGGTTAAAATTGCTTTCATAACTTGGGTTGTTTTACTTTGTAAAGGTACCCTGAGGTCAATGCAGCAGAGAGATAACTCGTTTTACCACAAGAATTTCTCGTTTAAAAACACGAACATAGATAAAGTGTAAAAAACCATCGATAACGGTTTTAGATACCATGTACAGCACACCG
>CAYGUO010000101.1:0-11200 GCA_964353095.1 uncultured Flavobacteriaceae bacterium
CACAAAACCATCTGGGTTTGAATTACAAGATAGAATAAGAAGTCCTAAGACTAAAAGAATCGGGGAATAACGCATCATAATTAAATTTTGGGCAAATGTAGCAATATTGAAACAAAAAAAGACGTACTAAAACGTATCTTTAGCCGCCTTTATATGGTGTAAAGCAAATCCTAATCTTTTGAATATTATATAGCAACTTTCACCGCTACGTTCTGAAAAACGATTTAGAATCACCTTTTAAACCATTTTTAGATTTCAAGGTTACTTTTTTCTAAAATTGATAACGCAGTCCAAGGGCAATATCAAATAAAAAACCGTTGTCGAACTCATTAAACCCAATAATGCCAATCTCTGGTCTAATATCAAGTGAAATTAATAATGGGATATCAAAATCATACTCAATACCTAAGCTCCCCGCAGCAAATACAAATAGGCCGTCATCCCTGTTTCTATTTGGAACGGGTTCAAAATCAGAACTTCCAACACCACCACCAAAACCGTAGTACCAATTAAATCCGCCATCAATGGGAAGAACCCATTGATACACTCCAGAAAGTTTGAAGGCATCAAATTCCCGACTATCTCGCCATCCTAGATTAAATTCTGCTCTATTCGTTCTTCCGATGGCCTTCTGGTATGAAATTTCAGCCCCAAATCCGTCACTATCACCTAAACGTAGGCCAAGGGTATGTTCCGAAATGCGTTGCGCACTTACCAAAGTTGTTGCAAATAGTAAAAGACCGGTAAAAATTGTGGTAATCTTCATAAGTTTCTCTTTAAGTTGAAAATTAAGAATAGTTTTGTAATCACTATTCGAAAATAAAACTAGACTATCATCCCAAAAATTGTTCCAACTTGGATAAAAATTCACTTTTAACGTTATCTAATCGTCTTTCGGGAGAATTACACTTTGATGCTTTAACTAAGGCAATCTATGCTACTGATGCCTCCGTTTATCGTAAAACCCCATTAGCCATAGCGTATCCAAAGGGTAAAGATGATATCAAAGAACTGGTATCATTTGCTTCGGAACATGGTATAGGCTTGGTGCCTAGAACGGCTGGCACTTCACTTGCAGGACAATGCGTTGGAGATGGTATTATTGTGGATACCTCTAAGTATTTTACTAAAATTTTACATCTTGACGAGAAAAAGCGACAGGTTGTCGTACAACCAGGGGTTATTCGTGATGAGCTCAATCAGTATTTAAAACCATTCGGTCTTTTTTTCGGACCTAATACCTCCACTTCTAACCGTTGTATGGTGGGTGGAATGGTGGGTAACAATTCCTCTGGAACCACGTCAATTCAATATGGAGTAACTAGGGATAAAGTTGCTACATTAAATACCATTCTTGCAGATGGTAGTGAGGCTAGTTTTGGTAACTTGTCAAAGAATGCCTTTCACTTAAAAGCGAAAGAGACTTCGTTTGAAGGACAGCTTTATAGTGCTATCTATCAGGAACTGGATAATGAAAATATTCGTCAAGAGATTATAAAAGAATTCCCAAAAGCAGGCATTCACAGGAGAAATACCGGTTACGCAGTTGATGAGTTGCTTAAAAACGCTGTTTTTGGAGATGATATTGCCGAGTTTAATATGTGTAAGCTATTAAGCGGCAGCGAGGGTACTTTGGCCTTCACAACAGAAATTACGCTTCAATTAGATGCTTTGCCTCCCCAATATTCGGCAATGGTTGCCACACACTATAAGAGCTTGGAGGAATGCCTAAGTGATGTTGCCCCCGTGATGA
The DNA here is from genome assembly GCA_964353095.1 of uncultured Flavobacteriaceae bacterium. GTDB lineage: Bacteria > Bacteroidota > Bacteroidia > Flavobacteriales > Flavobacteriaceae > Croceitalea. The sequence continues at coordinate 1,754 of CAYGUO010000101.1, forward strand.
AACACAGCCTTCATCTTTGTGAAATGATGGATAAGGTCATTCTTGATTGCACTAAAAACAATAGGCAACAATTGGCCAATCGGTTTTTTGTAGAAGGAGATCCTGCCGGAATCCTAATGTTAGAAGTAAAGGCAGACACTAAAGAAGAATTGGAAAAAGAGGTACAGTCGCTTTTGAAGACAATAAAACAATCTGGACTAAGTTATGCGAGTCCCATTTTATATGGTAATGATATTCATAAAGCGATTGAATTAAGAAAAGCCGGGCTTGGTCTATTAGGTAATATGGTCGGTGATAAGAAAGCGGTGGCCTGTATTGAAGACACGGCCGTTGCCCTTGAAGATTTAAAGGACTTTATTGGTGAATTCACCAAAATCATGAAAGGCTATCAGCAAAATGCGGTGTACTATGCGCATGCAGGGGCAGGGGAGTTACATTTAAGACCTATTCTTAATTTAAAGAAATCTGAAGATGTAAAACTTTTTAGGCAAATAACGACGGATGTCGCTCAACTGACCAAAAAATACAAGGGCAGCTTTAGTGGTGAGCATGGTGATGGCATTGTTCGTGCGGAGTTTATTCCCTTAATGATAGGTCAGCGTAATTATGAACTGCTCAAACGGATTAAAAGTTACTTTGATCCCAATAATATTTTCAATCCCGGTAAAATAGTGGACGCCTATCCAATGGATGAGTCATTACGATATACCATCGATAGGAAAGAGCCTAAGGTCGCTACCCTTCTAAATTTTTCCGATAGTGAGGGGATTTTAAAAGCTGCCGAAAAATGTAATGGTAGTGGTGATTGTAGAAAAACACATAACGTACCTGGGGCGATGTGCCCAAGTTATCATGCGACCAAGAATGAAAAAGATACTACTAGGGCAAGGGCCAATGCGCTACGAGAATTTTTAACCAATTCAGATAAACCCAATCAGTTTGACCATACCGAGTTAAAAGAAGTATTTGATTTGTGCTTAAGTTGTAAAGCCTGTGCAAGTGAATGCCCAAGTAACGTGGATGTGGCAACTTTAAAAGCAGAATTTCTATACCAATATCAAGAAGTTAATGGTTATACAGGCCGCAGTAAACTGTTTGCGTACAACACTAAAATAAACGCCTTAGCCAGCACAGTCTCCAGGCTTTCCAATATCGTATACGATTCTTTTTTAGGAAGTTTATTAAAAAAGGCTACTGGTGTCGCTCAAGAAAGAAGTCTCCCAAAAGTATATCGCTTTAATTTTGAACAATATCTGCTAAAAACCAAAAAATCTGCTGATTCAAAAGGAAAAGTGGTCTTGTATATTGATGAGTTTACGAAGTATTTAGATGTTGAGGTGGGCAAAGATGCCATTACCTTATTGAAGGGATTAGGTTATGATGTAGAGCTCTTTTTTGCTGAGAGTGGACGTACTTTTCTATCAAAAGGTTTTTTGAAGCAGGCTAAGAAAATCGCCCAAACGAACCTGGTTGCCTTAGAAAGATTTGCACAGCGAGCTATACCAGTGGTAGGACTAGAACCCTCTGCCATATTATCGTTTAGGGATGAGTATAAGAGACTTGTTAGTAATCAAGACCTAGCACAAGAAGTTGCAGACAATAGCTTTTTGATTGAAGAGTTTTTAGCGAAAGAAATCGAAAAGGGAGCAATACATACTGATATGTTTTCCAAAGAAGAAAAACAAGTTAAGATTCACAATCACTGTCATCAAAAAGCACTGTCAAACCAAAAAGTGACTTTTGATGTATTGAATTTGCCGCAAAATTATAAAGTAAGTATTATCGCTTCAGGTTGCTGCGGTATGGCAGGTTCTTTTGGTTATGAGGAAGAGCATTATGATGTCAGTATGCAAATAGGGGAGTTGAAACTATTCCCTTCCATAAGAAAAGCATCAATAGAAACCATTATTGCTGCTAACGGCACTAGTTGCAGGCATCAAATTATGGATGGCACGCAAAGAAAAGCCTTGCACCCTGTGAGTATTATGCGTCAAGCCTTGGTTATTTCGTGATGTTCTTTTGTTTCAGTGGGGTTCTGTTTTATTGGCAGGGCTTTGTTTTTATTGGTAACCGACGCCATCAACTCGTTAATATCCATTTCCTTTAAGGCTTCATCCGCATAAAAAGGCGATAATTTATCCTTACTGTAATGGTATATTTTCCACCGCTTAAAAGAATATTCCAAAGCGGTTAAGTTTTCTACCCAATCTCCAGCATTCAAATATAAGGTTCGTCCTTTCTTATTCTCATAGATTTCCTTTTTGGGCTGATGAATATGACCACAAACTACATAGTCATAATCTTGCGCTATAGCAAGGTCACCTGCGGTTCTTTCAAAGTTGGAAACAAGCTTTTTTTCAATAGGCAGACGATTGCCTAATTTCTTTGAAAGCGAATAATTTTCCCTTCCAATTAGCGTAAAGAACCGTTTTACTAATTTGTTTTTAAGCAACATTACATCATAATTGTAACATCCAAATTTTGATAGCCATCTAGTATATTGAATATTACAATCAAAAACATCGCCGTGAAACAACCAAACCTTTTTACCATCTAGGTCTAAGGTCAGCTTATTCATTATTTTCAATCTTCCTAAGTCAACAGCAGTGAATTTTTCAATTTTATGATCATGGTCGCCGGTAAGATAGTACACCTTGGTGCCACTTACCGCCATCGCAATAATTTTGCGAAGTACTTTAAAATGTAAAGAGGGAAGATTCCCATGTCTTAAATTATCGTTAGCAATAATATCACCATTAAGCACGAGGGTTTTAGGCTCTATGCTATTTAAATAGGCAAGCAGTTCGTCAGCATGGCATTCTTGATTTCCTAGATGGACATCTGAGATAACCCCTAAATCAATTCTTCTCTTTTTCAATACCAAACAGTTTATTTTGCAAAGTAAAGGGCTTAGTTTTAATATGAAATCAATTTAAAGTCAAGTATTTATAAGCATAGGGTTAAATAATCATTATCAAAAGCTTCCCATGTTTTAAAATCTTTAAGTGACTCAGATTCTTTTTTATAAAACTTATAAAATTTACCTTTGGAACTTCTAAGACAACCCTATGGCAGGCAATACATTTGGCACACTTTTTAAATTAATGACCTTTGGCGAATCTCATGGTAGGGCCCTTGGTGGTGTTTTGGATGGTTGCCCTGCGGGAATTGAACTAGACCTAAGAGCAATTCAAAACGAGCTAAATAGAAGAAAGCCAGGGCAATCAGCGATTGTGACCCAAAGGAAAGAACCCGATACGGTGGAACTATATTCTGGAATTTTTGAGGGAAAAACTACAGGTACCCCAATTGGGTTTGCTATTCATAATACGAATCAAAAATCAAAGGATTATTCCCACATTAAAGATTCTTACAGGCCTTCTCATGCAGACTATGTCTATGACAAAAAATATGGTTTCCGTGATTATCGCGGTGGTGGTCGTAGTTCAGCAAGAGAAACAGCAAGCAGGGTAGTGGCCGGGGCTATCGCAAAGCAGTTTTTACCTGATATTAAAATTAACGCTTTTGTATCACAGGTTGGAACTTTAAAACTTGAAAAGCCTTACCAAGAGCTTGATTTTTCAGAAATTGAAAAGAATTCGGTTCGTTGTGCTGATGTGGATATGGCGCTAAAAATGGAAGACTATATCAAAGCCATTAAAAAAGAAGGCGATACTATTGGTGGCGTTATCACTTGTGTTGCTCAAAACGTGCCGGTAGGGTTGGGAGAACCTGTTTTTGATAAGCTCCATGCCGAATTGGGTAAAGCTATGCTATCAATAAATGCCGTTAAAGGTTTTGAATATGGCAGTGGTTTTGAAGGAGTTCAGATGAAAGGCAGTGCACATAACGACCAATTCAATCAAGATGGAACAACCAAAACCAATTTGAGTGGCGGTGTACAGGGAGGAATCAGTAACGGCATGGATATTTATTTTAATGTTGCCTTTAAGCCGGTTGCTACGGTTTTACAAGCTTATGAAACCATTGATAAAGAAGGTAATAAGGTCACCACGCAAGGTAAAGGGCGCCACGACCCATGTGTCGTGCCTAGAGCTGTTCCCATTGTAGAAGCCATGACCGCACTTGTTTTGGCAGATTTTTCGCTGTTAGCCCGTACCAATAAAATCTAGTTCATCACATTAGTGGTTTTCCATTCAAAATAGTATCTTACTGCGTAAATTTTAACTATGCGTAAACTGGAATTGCATTGGAAAATCCTGATTGGGATGCTTCTCGGTATTGTCTTTGGATTTCTAATGACCCAAGTAGATTGGGGTGCTTCTTTTGTAGGAGACTGGATTCAGCCATTGGGAACAATATTCGTTAAATTATTGAAACTCATAGCAATCCCTTTAATTATAGCATCTTTAGTCAAAGGTATTTCTGATTTAAAGGATATTTCCAAATTCAGAAACATTGGGCTTAAAACGATAGGTATATATATTGTTACCACCGTCGTTGCTATAACCATTGGTTTGGTTCTAGTGAATATTCTTCAACCTGGTAATGGTATTTCTGAGGAAACGGTTACTAAACTAACCGATACCTATGCGAATTCCGAAGGGGTTACCTCTAAAATGAATGAGGCCATGAGTCAAAAAAATACCGGCCCACTTCAATTTTTAGTGGATATGGTACCGGATAATGCCTTAAAAGCAATGAGTAATAACGGCTTAATGCTTCAAGTGATTTTCTTCACTATATTTTTGGGAATATCCATGCTTTTAATTGGTGAAAAAAAATCAAAACCACTAAAGGATTTCTTTGATTCGCTGAACGATGTTGTTTTGAAAATGGTTGATTTAATAATGCTTTCCGCCCCGTATGCAGTATTTGCATTATTAGCAGGCGTGGTGGTTTCATCTAGTGATCCAGATTTGTTGCTGGCCTTATTAAAGTACGCTGGTGTCGTCGTTGGGGGCTTGTTATTAATGATTGTCTTTTATGCCGTAATAGTCGCTATGGTAACGAAAAAGAACCCATTCTGGTTTTTAAAAGAAATTAGTCCTGCGCAACTTTTGGCATTTTCAACCAGCTCTAGTGCTGCAACCTTGCCTGTTACTATGGAAAGGGTAGAAGAGCATATTGGTGTAGATAAAGAGGTTTCCAGTTTTGTATTGCCGGTTGGTGCCACCATAAATATGGATGGAACGAGCTTATATCAAGGGGTGGCTGCTGTTTTTATTGCTCAGGCTCTAGGATTTGATTTAACCTTAGGCGATCAACTGACCATCGTTTTAACCGCATTATTGGCCTCCATTGGTTCCGCTGCTGTCCCTGGAGCGGGAATGGTGATGTTAGTTATTGTTCTAGAGGCTATTGGGTTTCCAGCGGATAAGCTAGCAATAGGTCTAGCCCTAATTTTTGCCGTAGACAGACCTTTAGATATGTGTAGGACTGTCGTCAATGTAACAGGAGACGCTACAGTAGCTATGGTGGTGGCCAAATTAGTAGGAAAGCTGGGCAAGCCAAAAATCAAGAATTGGGATGATCATTATGATGAAGTAAAATAAAAATTTATAAAAACGAAAACATGAATATTTGTTTTTTAATGTACCCTTGGGAAGAAATAGATCCTGAAAACGATACGAGTTTAGCGTTGATCCATGAATGTGTAAGAAGAAATCATGGAGTGGCACTTTGTAGTCCTGCAAATTTGACTATTCGAAACAGTGTTACCAATGCATTTTGCACGGTTGTCAATAGAATGGATAAGGTTTCAAGCAATCTTAAAACCTTTTACAGACAAGCTACCCTGCGGGAAGAAATGCTCCCCTTGGCTGGTTTTGATGTCATTTTCATGCGAGCGAATCCGCCTTTGGATCCTATAATGCTTAATTTTTTGGACTCTGTAAAAGATGATGTGTTTATCATGAATTCGTTGCAGGGCTTAAGAGAAGCCAACAACAAGCTTTATACGGCAGCTTTTGGGGATAGTCATAGCAATATTATTCCCGCAACCCATGTTTCTAAAAACAAGAATTATTTGGTCAATCAAATAAAAGAGTCCACTGCTGATAAAATGATTTTGAAACCTTTAAATGGCTTTGGGGGCTCAGGGGTAATCCTAATTGAAAAATCAGCAATGAGTAATATAAAATCATTGTTAGATTTTTATGTAACCAATTCAGATGGAAGTTCTAACTATGTCATACTTCAAGAATATATTGAAGGTGCTGACCAAGGTGATGTTCGTATTCTTTTGCTTAATGGAGAGCCCATTGGTGCCATGAGACGTGTTCCCGGTTCTGACGACCATAGATCGAATGTATCTGCCGGTGGCTCAGTGGCCAAACATACCATGACGAAGCAAGAAAAAGCACTTTGTAAGCAAATAGGGCCAAAATTGGTCAAAGATGGACTTTACTTTGTAGGTATTGACGTGATTGGAGGAAAGCTTGTTGAAGTAAATGTAATGTCACCAGGGGGTATTACTTATATGAACAAAGTGTACAAGACCAAAATACAGGCGAAAGTGATTGATTTTGTCGAAAGTAAGGTTTTGGATAAGCTGGAAGCGTTTAACAGAAGGTCTAGGTTACGAAATGAAGTTGCAAATGCTTAGGTTGTCGGTTGCTGACATAATTTCAAATATTGAGTCTGAAATTCCTTTTGAAGCAGTTTCTGATGATTATTCGTTCACTTTAAAAATTGAAGAATATACGCCATATATCTGCGCTGCTGTGCATGATGGTCATCAGTTTAGGCAGTCCCTTTGGGAAAATTGTATCCATACGGAATATGAGCGATGGTATGAAGAAGACCCTTGCACCAAACAAATGGTGCAAACGCAGCCCATGGTTATTGCAGGTTGCGATAGCCGTTTTGAGTATGACCTTAACCGCCCACCTGAAACTGCGATATTTGATACCGCTTGGGGTAAGCAACTTTGGAAAAACCCTTTATCCGAATCCGAAAAAAATCAAAGTCTTTCAAAGCATTCCAATTTTTATAGCGTTGTGCATGCTTTAGTCCATAAAATAGAATCATTGCACGGAAAAGCGATTGTTTTTGATATGCATAGCTACAATTGGAAGCGATGGGATAGGGCAGTACCCACTTGGAATTTAGGCACTTCAAACATCGATAATGAACGATTTGGTAAAATAGTTACGGGTTGGAGCAACAAGTTGGGGCATCTACAATTGCCTTATGATTTGCCGCAAACATCATTAATCAATGATACTTTTCAAGGGAATGGATACTTTCTTAAGTATATCACTCAAAACTTTAAAAACACCTTAGTTTTAGCCACTGAGATATCAAAAATATACTGTGATGAGCTAACTGGCGTTATTTATCCTGAAGTAGTACAAACTGTTGAAGAACAATTAAAACAATTGATACCTTTACAGACTGAAGAATTCATGGCTCAAATATGATTCCCGTTAAACAACAAAAAGACTTGCAACAACAATACCCCGTATTGTTTGATATTGACTCTAACTTAAACCGACTGGTTAAACGAATTGAGTTATTGAGTTATGTCAATCCATTGAATATTGAAAAAGAAAAACAGCGCTTTTTTTCTTCCAAGTATGCAATTGAGCCCGAATTTAAATATCCTAAGTTAAAATTTGATCCTTACAAATTACAACGCTTGTTCTTTTCACAACGTTTAGAGCGAATTGAAGACGATACCATTCGAAAGTTTTATCAAGAGGTGGTCTATTATTATGCCAATATGATTCAATGTATTGAAACTATTGGCAAAGGCAGAAAGTTTTATTACAATTCACTGAGGGTATATGGCACCCCAACGGAGAAGGACGTTGACAATGCCCGTTTTATTTTGCATTATAAAGATGAACCAAGTTCGTCTGATATGGATAAAATCTATTCGCCAGAAGAGGCGAAGGCTTATTTTGAGGCATTTGCCAAACAATATCATTTTCCAATAAATATTAAATATTCCATTCATATTGCGGCCGATGCCATGGTCAGCAATGCATCACAGACCTTGTTTATAAAGAGAAATACCAAGTTTAGTAAGAATCAGTTGTTGACTTTGGCCAATCACGAAATTGGGATTCATCTAGTGACTACCTATAATGGGTTGCAACAACCACTCTCCATATTTTCTAATGGACTACCCAAAAATGTGGAGACCCAAGAAGGTCTTGCGGTGTTTAGTGAGTATATGGGTGGCGCACTAACCTTAAAGCGTTTAAAAGAATTGGCATACCGTGTAATGGCTGCTGACGGACTCATAAAAGGTTATAGTTTTGCAGACACCTTTGATTTGATTCATGGTCATTATAAATTGAATCGGGAAGAAGCTTTTTCCATCACCTTAAGAGCGCACCGTGGGGGTGGTTTTACCAAAGACCGATTGTATTTGAGCGGGCTTAGTAAAATTTATAAGAGGTATCAGGCAGAAAAATCCTTGGATGTTTTACTAACAGGTAAAGTAGCCTTGGATAGTGAAAAACCAATCAATTACATGAAACAGTTGGGCTTGGTGAATCCTATTACCCATAAAAGCCTTTCTTTTGAACAAAAGCTGAATACCAATACGACTTTAGACTTTATATTGAATAATTTGAAGTAGCAATTATAAAAATTTTGCTTGTAGTTCAGGAGTTGGAATCATACAAGCCTCTTGTTTGCCATACCATTTGTACCTGTTTCGTGCCACGAAATCGTATACGATATTTCTAAAGCCTGAAGGGAAGAGTTTAAAGAACTTAGAAAGTGTTCGGTAGCCTTTTAAGGAAGTTCCTATTTCTAATGCAGCATCAGACTTGGTGTAATAGGCAACACCAGGTTCAATAAGAATAATGGAATCAACTTGTGAAGTGTCAATTCCACGTTCCGAGGTCAATTGTTGACCAATCTCGCTTTGCAATGCGGCATACCTGAAAATATCTTCGATGTCCTGTTTGATAACAAATTGTATGGAGGAGTTGCATAAATTGCAAACCCCATCAAACAGAATTATTTTTTTAACTTCTTCCACAAGGTAAAGATACTGCAGCCCAAAATGATAGCCTACATTTTATAATGTATTTAAGAAACTGGTCAAATCAGTTTCCTTATCAAGATTCAATTTCTTCTTTAAGCGATACTTAGATTTTAGAATACTATCAGGCAAAACATTCAAAGTTGCCGCAATCTCTTTCGTGGTTAAGTTCATCCGCAAAAAGGCGGCTAGTCGTATTTCCTTCTCAGAAATATCAGCATATATTGTTTTTAGCTTTTGGTCAAAGTCATTGTGTACGTCAGCGAAATAGGTTTTAAAGACCTCCCAGTCCTTATCAGAGGCGTTTTCTTTCTTTAGTAACATCACAATACGGCGATACTCCATTTTGAACTTTTCAGGAGAATTTTTGATACTCTCGAAATTCTCCATCAGTTCTTGAATAAAGGTGTTCTTTTGAACCAGATGTAGGGTATGACTGGTTAATTCTTTCTTTTTCTGTTCGATTTCTTGTTTATAGATTT
>CAYGUO010000102.1:0-10986 GCA_964353095.1 uncultured Flavobacteriaceae bacterium
CTATGTATTGTCTTATTTTTAAGAAATACGATATACGTTATCAATTGTTTGACTTCTTCTATTGATTTGCCCGATTTGCTTGCTAAAGTCTGTATGGTTTTTTCATTAAGGGTTGAAGTGTCCAAATAATATTGATTTCGAAGAAAGGCTAAAAAATAGCTTAATTTTTTTGTTATCAAATCCGTATAATCTTTAGTCTGATGGTATAAAGAGCCAATGGTTCTTGCAAATTCTACGGATGAATTTTCAAGTGGTTTAATGACGGGAATGATTCGCTGTTCTCTTTTGGCCTTAAAGACCACAAATAGTAATAGCCCAATTAGGGTTAAATAATAGCCCCATTTTAAACTAATCTGGTTCAACACAAAGCGCATGGGAGAAGTAATGACAGCCCGGCCATTTTTCTTATAATCATCCCAATATAAATCATCATCATTTAAATACGATAGCGCGTTTGCCACGTATTCGTGATTTCCTTTAAGCATATAGTAATTGGAAAAGGCCTGTGGTGTGGTATTGACAAAAAATTGTCCTTCTCCAAAAGTGGTTCTAATAAAATTTGGCTTACGGACCACTTCTTCAACCGTGCCGGTTAAACCGCTTTTTTCTTCATATTTTAAATACCCCAAGATTTTAGTATTTGCCGTGTCCACAGAAACAATATGGGCTTTGTTTATTCCCCTAGAAAATGAAAAAGTATCGTCAACAAAGTTTTTATGGGTAAGGGCAACACGCACTGTATCTTCTTGAAGTGTGTATTTATAGTCAATTTCAATATTTAGGGTATCCCTTAAAAAATAACTAAAGGAAGACGCCGCTATGAAAACCGAGTTACCCTCAGAAACATAATTGAGTAATTGATTGGTTTCTTGTTTGTCTAGACTGATATTATCATTTATAAAAAGGTAATTGGAAGTCTTGGTTGAATCTCGTTTGACCAGAACATCGTAAACGGTTTCTTCAACAGTGGTAACCTTACTTTTTGAAAATAGCTGTGGTAATTCGTTATACAGCACATAACAACCGAAAGGTATTTTATCCGCAGCGGTATATGAAGGTTTCCAATTAAGTGGTTTAGGTCTGGTAATTTCAGCGATAATGATACTTAAAAGTACCACCGCGAATACACCTAATATGATTTTTGACCTTCTATCCATCTAGTTTATTGAGCTATGTTTTTGTTTAGTGATATAAAACTCTTTAGTGCTTTTTCATAAGAAAACTGGCTGATTTCTTGTTCTCCGTACCAGATATAATCGTATAAATAAGAAACTTCCTTAAATCCGGATTGAAGATTTGGCTTGTTCAGTTCGTTTTGATAATCTGCATTGGTTTTGTCAAAATGCCATTCAATACTATTGGCTTGTGAAAGTTTTTTTAGTACAATCAGGTATTGATACCTTATCGCCAAACGATAGTTCTGATTTTTAATAGCTTGCTGGAGTAAGTTGTCTAAATCTAATGTTTCAATATGTTGTTCGGCCAAATCAATATCCATGATTGATGTTGCTTTCTTTGTAAAAATAGAATTGAATTTTTCGTTGATTAACAAGCGAATAATCAAATAAATGACCAAGCCACCCATTAGTAAATAAATAAGGTATTGTAGTACTTTAAATACCTCTGGCGAAATATTGATTCCAAAGATGTCTTTAAGGCCGTTGCCTAACCAGTTTAAGAATCGAGTCAATAGGTTTTGTGACTCTCCCGTTTTGATATCGTAATTAAATTCTTCCCCAACGTATTTTTTATCAAGATCATCAGAGAGTATCCTTTCTGTCACTTTGGTATCTTGATCTTCAGCTAGGGTGATACTATCTTTTTCAGTTTGCGAAAAACCAAAAGAGACCATAAAAAATAATAATAGGATGGTTATTTTTTTCACTGTTCGTTGCCTCCTATTTGTTCAATTTTACTTCTAGCATTGATGTTGTAGGTTTTTTCATGCAATGAATAGTATAAGATACCATTTACAAATTGCGAAAGGCATTGTCCATAAACTAGAATAATCAGAAACAAACAAGTACCTAATGTATAAATTATAGTGGCAACGATTGAGGTGCTGAAGGCAACATCATTCTCAACAACATGGAAGGTGTATAAGCCAAGAATCACACCAGGGATGGTAAAAGTGATAACGGTCAATATACCTATCAAAAGCCCTAGTATAAAATTGACGCCAACAGCTTTCCAAAAATTCTGGGTAACCAATTTCCATCCTTCACCAAGGGCATCGGTGACGCCCTTTTTATTTTGAAGCATGTCATAAAATGAAACACCTACCCATGCTTGTATAAAAAACTGAGTAGTGTAGTTTACAAAAATACCAACCAAAGGAATAAAGGCAAAAATGAGCGATATAATCATGAAGACTAAAAAAACAGGTATCATCAAAAGGATGAATAGGATAATATTTCCAAATTGATCTTTGACAAAGTTCCAAACCTCTTTTTTATCAAAATTATTTCCTTGATGTCCCTCATAGGTAATCATATATCCACTCGCCATGCCATAGTTTAAGACTGCCACCATAATGAAAATAATAAAGAACAAGATTCCGCCAATACCTACCAAAATGATATATTTTTCATCTACTGCCGGTCTTGAGAGTCCATAACTAAAAGAATTTTCATGGGCAATTAATCCCATAAAACCTGAAACCAAAAGATAACTGACAATAAGTAGCCCTATTAAAAAGATACCGTTATAGCTTAGAAAAACATTGGTAAACTTTTTAATGTTCTGTTTAAAAAAATCAAAATAGGTCGTGACAATATCACCAAAATCACGATTGACCCTTAGCGGAATGTAATTCTCTGTCATGTATGTTTTTTAATAATCTTGGATATAGTCCGTAGTAGAATAAAATAAGTAGTAAAGAAGTGCCAATAATTAAAAAGGCAAGCCAATTGGGCATATCGGTATATCGGGTAATAAAACCTTCAATAAAACCGGCCACAATAAAGAAAGGAATCGTACTTACTACTACTTTTAAGCCATCTTTAGCACCTTTCATAAAAGAAACCCTTCTAGAAAAGGTCTTTGGAAAAAGAATACTATTACCCATAATAAGTCCTGCACAGCCGGCAACAATAATTACTGAAATCTCTATGGTTCCGTGTAGCCAAATCTGTTTGTTGGCCTCAAAAAAGACCCCTTTCGTATAAAAAAATGTTATAAAGGCACCTAACATTACCCCATTACTGAAAAGAACATAGGCAGTGCCAATACTGGTGATAACACCAAAAGCAAATGCCAAAAAAGCAACGCGTATATTATTGATGGTAATACCTAAAAAGCTTCCTATCTCACTACCACTTTTATAAATCGCTGCCGGGTCACCTTTGGCAATATTGTTTAGCGTTTCGTTTACATAGCCATCACCTAAGATCAAGCGTAGAAAGGTGGAGTCATAATATGCTGAAATACTTCCGATAGCAGCTGCGACAATAAATATCAAGAAGGCAATTAATAAAGTTTTTTGATGGTCAGCAAAGAACAAAGGAAATTCTGTTTTCCAAAAAGATACAATGCGGTTGCTACTTTCTTTTTTATTCTTATAAATTTTTTGATGTGCTTGCGAGGCTAGGGCATTTAAATACAATAAAGTCTTGCTTTCGGCGTAATAGGTTTGCGCGTAGGCCAAATCATTTGTCAATTGAATATAGCCATCGGCCAGTTCATCGGGGTTGGTTTTGGGGCCAATGGTGATAGCTTTTTCAAATGCTATCCATTTTTCCTTATTTTGCTTCACAAAAGCAGCTTCACGCATAAAATAAAATTACCTATAAAGTTAAATTTAGTATTTAATGAGTAACCTTCAAATCAATACAACGCAAAATGTAAACCTTAATTATAAAATCGTAAGTATTGGAGAACGAATTTTAGCTTTTTTAATCGATGGCTTTATACTTTATCTCTATGCTTTCTTGGTTGATTTAATTGGCAATGCCATTGGTTATATTTATGAGGACAGATGGACCCAAAGAGGTTTGGTAGGTTTGATATTCTTACCCGCTATGTTTTATAGTATGCTGATGCATAGCATCTTTAATGGGCGTACCGTTGGCAAAATGTTACTCAAAATGCGTGTAGTACGTTTTGATGGCACACCGGTACATTGGAGTAATTATTTGGTCAGATGGATGTTACGTTTAGTGGATATTTGGATTTTTTTAGGTTCTATAGGTCTTTTGACCATTCTGTTCTCAGAAAAAAGACAGCGCCTTGGTGATGCTGCGGCCGGTACTGTTGTTATCAGCACAAAAAATAAGACCAAGGTTTCACATACTATTCTTGAAGAGGTTGAAGAAACCTATACGCCCAAATTTACCAATGTAACCTTACTGTCGGATAAAGATGTCCGCCTAATCAAAGAAACCTACCTCATCGCGAAAAAAAGTAATGATTTTAAAACCTTAAAGGCACTGAGAGTTAAAGTTGATAGTATTTTGCAGAGTAATTCTGAGTTATATGATATTCAGTTTATAGACACCGTTCTCAAAGATTATTACCATTACACTCAAAAACTATAGTTAATGTTCTATTTTACTATTGATATTTTAGGTACGATCGCTTTTGCAATTTCAGGGGTATTGGTAGCCATGGAAAAAAAACTGGATTTATTTGGCGTTTTTATCATAGCTTTTGTAACTGCAATTGGTGGCGGAACTTTACGTGATTTGTTAATTGGGAATACGCCTGTGGTTTGGATGCGAGACGCCGTTTATATAAGTACTGTTGTCATTACAGTTGTCTTAGCCATTAGTTTTGTAAACCAGCTTAAGTACTTGCGTAAATCATTGTTTTTATTTGATACGATTGGTATTGGGTTATATACACTTGTAGGTGTTGAAAAAGGTATTGAAGCTGGGCTTTTGCCAGTAATGTGCATCGCTTTAGGCACAATTACAGCTAGTTTTGGAGGTGTAATTCGTGATATTTTATGTAATGAAATTCCGGTTATATTTAGAAAAGAAATATATGCTACGGCCTGTATTTTAGGTGGGGCAAGCTTTTTTCTTTTTAAGCAACTTCCTATTGCTTCCAATTATGCCTTTGTAGCTGCAATTATTGTTGTTATAGGTTTTAGGTTGCTAGCAGTTAAGTTTGATATTCGGCTACCAAATATTTATAAGAAATAGTTTCAACTAATCGATACCATCACAATACTTCCGCTTTTAGAATGTAAACATTCTGCATGGGCCAATCACCTTCATCCAATGGGGTCTGGTTAATTTTGTCTACCACATCCATCCCTTCAATAACTCGTCCGAAAGGAGTGTAACTGCCGTCTAAGTGATAAGACCCCGGTTTGGTCACTACGATAAAAAACTCATAAGGGGACGCTAGTTTATGCGGATTGTCACGCTCGCTACTTGGCATTGAAATGGTTCCTCGGTGATGTTTATACCCTTTTTTAGCATCTGGGGGCAATAGATAACGTCCTATTTTCCCTCTTTTTTTACCAGTATCCCGGTTATCGGAATTACCACCTTGAATAATAAAATCTTTTACAACCCTATGAAACATGGTGTTGTCAAAGTAGCCTTTTTTGGTCAGGTAGATAAAATTCGCTCTATGATAAGGGACGTCGTCATACAGTTTCAACGTAAAACTACCCATGCTCGTGGTGAGTCTAACTTTATTATCCTTTACATTTTTTGCATAATCAAAGAAAAAGTCAATTGCATTTTCTTCTGTCAAAATAAATTCTTCTTCTTTTTCTTTAGTAGGTGTAGTTGTTGGCTTTTCTTCTGAAGTATCAAGGGTTTTAGTAGTCTCTACGGGAGTATCCGATATGTTTTTTGGATTATTTTTATCCGGATTACCACCACAGGAAACTAAAAAAAATAGTAGTATACTTGTTAGTAATGAATTTTGAATGTTAAGCATGAATTTTGAAGATTTTTGCCATCAGGTCATAAAAATAAAAAATCTACCCTTGCCAGGTGAAGAATCGCATTATAAAATGGAACCTGCTATGCGAGAAAAATGGAGAGATAAAAACATTATCAAAAATCAAAACCCTAGACAAGCAGCAGTTATGGCATTATTTTACCCTGATATAAGCAACATTACCAAGTTGCTTTTGATTCTGCGTAAGACCTACTCCGGGGTTCATTCCAATCAAATTGGTTTTCCTGGAGGAAAGGTTGAGCCAGAAGATATTGACTTGTTGGATACGGCAAAAAGGGAAACTCACGAAGAGGTAGGTGTGCATCCGAATTCAGTCAAGGTTTTAAAAAAATTGAGTGAAATTTATATTCCACCCAGCAATTTTTTAGTGCAACCCTATATTGGGCTTTATGCAAACCCTAAGCCTTTTAAGATTCAAGAAGATGAGGTTGAGGCACTGGTAGAGGTGAAATTGATTGATTTTTTGAATGAAGAAAATTTAATTGAGCAACAACTCTCCACCTCTTATGCGAAAAATATACATGTACCCGCCTTTAAACTAAATGGTTACACCGTATGGGGTGCGACCGCAATGATGCTTAATGAAATCAAAGACTTATTAAACAAGGCATTTTAACACCTTTTTGTACTTTAGCCTTATCAAATGAAAACATGGGAATTTTTAAAGAGAACCCTTTTGGCCATATTCTTTTTTTAAAAAAATGGTTGATTAGAATTTTAGGTATTATTACACATCAGCGTTATAAGCAGTTTAACAAATTGCAGATAGAAGGCTCTGAAGTGATAAGGAGTTTGCCTGAGCGTAACGTGTTGTTTGTAAGTAACCATCAAACTTACTTTGCAGATGTAGTGGCCATGTTTCACGTATTCAATGCCAGTTTAAAGGGGCGTGACGATAATATTAGGAATGTCGCATATTTATGGAATCCCAAGCTTAATTTTTACTACGTAGCCGCTGCAGAAACCATGGGAAAGAGTTTGCTAACCAAAATTTTGGCCTATGCTGGATCCATTAGTATTGAACGGACATGGAGAGCCGATGGGCAAGATGTTAACCGAAAAGTGAAATTTAGTGATATTTCCAATATTGGTATTGCTTTAGATGATGGGTGGGTGATTACTTTTCCTCAAGGGACTACCAAACCATGGAAACCCATTCGTAAGGGAACGGCACATATCATTAAAAAATATAAACCTATAGTAGTACCAGTTGTTATTGATGGTTTTAGAAGGTCATTTGATAAAAAAGGATTGTACATCAAAAAGAAAGGAATTCTGCAATCAATGCAAATAAAAGAACCTCTTGAAATTGATTATGACAATGAATCGATAGAGCAGATTACAGAAAAACTGGAATATGCGATAGAACAACATCCATCGTTTTTGCACGTGATTCCAGAATCAGAGCTCGCGGCTTATGAAGCCGATCATCAAAAAAGAAGGTATAGCCATAAGGATAAGAACTAAATTTCTAGTTTTTTTAGTTCTCTGTAATTCATATTGAGCCTTTTTAGTAAGATTCCATAAATAAGTCTGTAAAACAGCCAAAGCACCAAGCCAAAAAATAGAATGGCTATTGCAAAAACGATACCTACAAGTAGCCATGCAAGCAAACTAGAATCAGCACTGGAAATCTTTTCCATCAAAGCGGTAGGAGGATTAAAAATTAAGACTTCTAAAAGCACAACAATCATGGTAACGGCGAAAATACCAAGGTTAAACCAGACATATTTCATGACCGTTTTTCTTGTCTTAATAATTTTCTTCATTAAGTCTCGGGCAGAGTCCGTAGTCGATATTTTTTTATAATTCTGATAAAATTGATACATAAAATAGACCATTACTAAATAAAAAGAAATATCTACGGCCCACTCTATGCCTTGCATTAACTTAGCTCCTTTGCCGCTAATTTCATCGCTGTTTATAGGAATTAAAGACATGCCAATCCAAAATACAAATTCCGCAACACTGATGTAAAATATCCACTTCACTATGGAAGACGATTTTTTCCAAATCATCTTGTAAATGTCATCATAGCTGAGCTTTGGAAGGTGCTGTTCTTTCGCCTGCCAGTCTTTTTTAAGTAGCTCCAGTTCGTCCATCATCATATTTATGGATTTAATATGGTTCTTAATTTGTTCTTTATTCTATTCATTTTAACTCTTGCGTTTACTTCTGAAATACCAAGAGTCTCAGAAATTTCTGTGTAATTTTTATCTTCTAAATACAGAAACACTAAGGCCTTATCAATATCACCCAATTGTTTTACTGCATTGTACATTAACTTTAGTTGCTGTTCTTGCGTATCATCATATTCGTCTGCTTTTATTTTAAAAATTACAGAATCATAATCTTGTGTCCGAACTCGTTTCTTTGATTTTCTATAAAGTGTTATGGCGGTATTCAAGGCTACCCTATACATCCACGTACTAAATTTTGCTTCACCTCTAAACTTAGGATATGCCTTCCATAATTGAATAGTGATTTCTTGAAAGAGATCCTTGTGTGAATCTCTATCATTGGTATATAAACTGCAAACCTTGTGAACAATATTTTGATTGCTCTCAAGTTCAGTCACAAACTTATGTTCCAGTTCTTTGTTCAATACGTTGGTTGGAGAATGTTTTAATGATTAGTAGGTATTGTTGGTTTTTTGTTACACTTGGCTTTCACTATTCAATATGAAACATTAAGATTGCTTTAAAACGGGTTTAATCCAAATAAGTCTAAGAATATTTATTTTCTGTAGTCTAAAGCAGGTGGCCTATTGCCCAATAGTGGTTTATAGACAAAATCTGCGCCTCTTCGCTCATTAAATTCAGCTTTTGCCTTTGCAATCAATTTTTCATCACTGAACAAATCCATTGCGGTTGCGGTCAGGGTTTTTGCAGCAACCATCATCCCTTTTTCACCTATTGATGTTCCGCCGGCAGCAACAGCTTGCCAACTATGTGCAGAAGTGCCAGGCACCCAGGTTGCCGTTCCAAAGCCTACCGTAGGCACTACAAAACTAACATCACCAACATCAGTAGAACCATAAGCACGAGCCGTTTCTTTGTAGGGCTGTATGTTTATTGCTCTGCCCATATCGGCTTCGGTTTGACCCAAGCTAATGGCGATTTTATCAGCAAATGCCTTTTCTTCACGAGAGTAAAGAACCCCGCCAATACTCGATAAATTGTCATGCACAAGTTTTTGAAGGGTAAGGTTTGGCAACAGCTCATGTACGCCATTGACCAATTCGTATTCCATGGTCGTACCTGTACCTAAGGCTGCGCCTTCACCTGCTTTAACGATTCGGTCAAAAATACTGCGGACCACCTCTCTGCTGTTGTGCCGGGCATAGTAGTAAACTTCTGCAAAATCAGGAACTACATTTGGTGCTTTTCCGCCGTCAGTTATAACGTAATGAATTCGTGCTTCTTGAGGAATGTGTTCACGCATCATATTGACCATGGCATTCATACCTTCAACACCATCCAAAGAAGAGCGACCCATTTCGGGTGCTCCAGCGGCATGGGCGGAAACACCATAAAATCTAAATTTTGCAGAAATATTTGCAAGTGCAGCGGCAGCACTGGCAGCATTTTGTGAACTTGGATGCCAGTGTAATGCAATATCAACATCATCAAATAGGCCTTCTCTTGCCATATATACCTTTGCTCCACCACCTTCTTCTGCTGGGCAACCATAAAATCTGATCGTGCCTTTTTGCTTGGTGGCTTGCATCCACTCTTTTACGGCAATCGCGGCTGCAGAAGAAGCTGTTCCAAATAAATGATGACCGCAAGCATGGCCTGCTTCGCCGTTGGCAGATTTTTTTTCTGGAATCGCTTGTTGTGACAAACCGGGTAAGGCATCAAATTCCCCTAAAATGGCGATTACGGGTAGTCCTGAACCATATTCGGCAACAAAAGCAGTTGGTATGTTGGCCACACCCGTTTTTACGGTAAAGCCCTCTTTTGAAAGGGTTTCTTGTAAAAGAGCAGAACTTTTTTCCTCTAAATACCCCATTTCTGCCAAATCCCATATCTGCATGGCTATGCTTCCGTACTTTTCAGTTTGTGAATCTAGCTTTTCCAACACCGCTTCTTTCGTTTTTTGGGCTGAAGTAGCAATGGTAAATAGTAGGGTTAAGATTAGAATGTTGTTCAGTTTTTTCATGATTCGTTGGAATAAGATTATACGTTAAATATACTAAAATGAATTTGACAAACAGAAGTTGGTAAAATGCTTATTTGTAAATTTGCAATTAACCAAGAGGTATGAACATTCCGCAGTCGAGTTTCCCCAGAGTTATTATAATTGGTGGTGGTTTTGGAGGCATTTCATTAGCCAAAAAATTACGAAACAAAGAGTTTCAGGTAGTATTGTTGGACAAACATAACTACCATACATTTCAGCCCCTTTTATATCAGGTTTCCACAGGTGGTCTTGAACCAGATTCCATTGCTTATCCCATAAGAAAAGTGATTCATGATTTTCCAAACACCTATTTTAGGCTCGCTGAGGTATTGGAAATTGACACAGATATAAACCTTGTAAAGACCAATATAGGCGAATTGAAGTTTGATTATTTGGTAGTTGCCACTGGTAGTAAGACTAATTTTTTTGGTAATCAGTCCCTTGAAAAAAATAGTATGTCAATGAAATCAATTCCCGAATCATTGAATTTGAGAAGTTTGATTTTGGAGAATTTTGAACAGGCTTTATTGACTGATGATTTGCACGAGCGCGAGGCATTGATGAATTTTGTCATCGTTGGTGGTGGGCCTACCGGAGTTGAGCTTGCAGGTGCCTTAGCAGAAATTAAAAAAGGCATTTTACCTAAAGATTACCCTGACTTGGATACCCGTAGGGCTCAAATTAATTTGGTTCAAGGCAGTGATCGAATTTTACCCGCAATGAGTGAGATTGCTTCTAAAAAAGCGGAGCAATTTTTAGAAAGGTTGGGGGTGAACGTTTGGAAGAGTATCAGGGTCAACGATTATGATGGTAAAGTGGCCACCACAAATACAGACACGGTCTTTAGAACCGCAACCTTGGTCTGGGCAGCAGGTGTAGAAG